>NZ_CP009430.1:300000-422455 GCF_001314325.1 Sphingopyxis macrogoltabida | reverse complement strand
CCGATGATCTCGGAGCCGTCCCGCGCGGGCGGGAGGCCGATGCGGCGCGACCGCCAATCACGCGGGATGCCAACGATCGTGCTGCAGGTGATAGACCGGCTCACTTCATTGGACCATGCGGAGCCCGAAGCTGCTAACCCCCAAGAGGACAGGATAGTGCCGCCCGACGGTCTTCGGCACTGGTTCGCAGGGCCTTCTCCCGATCAACGATGATCTCCGATTCCTTTGGCCGGAAGCGTTGAGGAACGCGCCAATGAACTGAAGAAGGGAAGGGCGAGGGGTCGCGCCCCCAATCGGACAGGATAGATATCGACCTTTCCAGCAAGGCTGCCGAAGTGGCGCACCAGAAGGCTGGAATCGCCCACACTTTCAACAGCCCGGCGCTTTGGCGCCGGGCGCTTTCAACGGCTGGACTCATTGAAGAAGGGAAGGGGAGGGGGAGCCGAGCGGCCGAAAGGACCGAATCATGTCTCTGACCGCCCACGCTCCCTCACAGGAGCTCATCAACCTCGTCGGCGCCCTAGGCGGCACATGGCACGGCAGGACCGCCATGTGCCTCTGTCCCGCCCATGCCGACAGGACGCCGAGCCTCTCCCTTCGCCAAGGCGATCGCGGCGTCCTCGTGACCTGCTTTGCTGGATGCGACCGCCATGACGTGCTTCGCGAACTTGGCCGCATCGAAGTTGGCCACCACTATAGCTACCAGGATCAACCGACCTCCGGCGCCGGAAATGCCGAACGGCTGTGGGACGAGGCACTTCCCGTCGACCAGACCCTCGCGGCACGCTATCTCACGTCGCGTCACCTGTGGCCCGAACCGCGCGACCTGCGATTTCATCCGCGATGTCCATACCGCCCCCGACCTTTCACGCTCTTCCTGCCGGCACTGCTTGTCGCGGTTCGTGAGGGCCTCCGGCTCACCGCGATCCAGAGGATCTTCCTGGATCCAGAGACCGCCAACTACCGAATGAAGCTGATGCTCGGCAGGCCGGCGCGGGGCGCCTGGCAGGGCAGTAGGGCGGGGCAGGGCACGCTTGCGCTCGCCGAGGGCTTTGAGACCGCCCACGCGTTCACGCTCCTCAACGATCTCCCTTGCTGGGCCTCCCTAGGTGCCCGGCGCCTCGACCAGATCCTGGTGCCATCGACCATCGACCGGCTGATCCTCGCGATCGACAATGATGCCGAGGGTCGGCGCGCGGCCGCGAAGGCGGAGGAAGGCTATGCGCGTCCCGGACTCGTGATCGAACGCAAGCCACCGCCGACGGGCTTCAAGGATTGGGCGAAGGTGCTGGAGACCGGCGGGCGGCGTTAACTCAAGCCGCCGCCCTTAGGCTCCAGCGTCTCAATCGCCATTGCCGACTGGTGAAGGGGATCATAGCAACCCGCCGGCCAGAAGTCACATTCAAGCGCGTCCATATTCCCCGGTAACGCGTCACCAGGGTCAGCCGCCCTCTTGTCGAAAGAGTCTAATCAGTCAGATATGACGAACAAAAGCACCTTATGCGTCAGATATGGCTTGTAGCGCGAGCGCCGCTTCCATCTGCTCGTTCACGAAGGCCGGTTCATAGTCACGCGCCAACGCACCCGAAATCCCTTGCCGACGGAATGCTTCACGCCAATTCCCGGAGATACGCTGCGCCGCTTCGCGGATCATCCGACGGGCATCGGCTTCGGCTATCTCGAAGAACTCGCTGTTTTCCAGTGCCAGCATGATCGACCGATCATGAGAGCCGCCCTCGACTATCGCGGTCTCCAGGTGCGGGTTCCGATCTGGGGCCGGGTTGACGTCGAACATAGGGGACAAACGCCATTGTCCCCCGCCGACGTAGAGGAAGCCATGGTTCTTCAAATGATCATCCTTGTTGGAAACGAGGATTGTGAAGATCAGCCGCAAAAAAAGTTCGCGGAAATCGGCCTTGGCGTCTGCCGAATTTCCCCGCATGAAATCGACGATCTCCGTATAGGAGCCGAGCTCTGCTCCTGTTTTGGCCAGCGCGGTGCGCGCGGAAATATAGGGAATGCGGGCCGCTCCGCGTCGGTCAAACCTCTGTATGAGGGCCACCGGGTACGGGGTCTCGGCCAATTCCAGCCGCGTCGTCGGCGTCCGAATCCCGCAGCTTTCGGCGAGGAGAAGGGTCGCAACTTCGGCTCGCTCGATCGGCTGCTGGTCGTGCGCTGACGTGAACTTGGCCAGCCACAGCGTATCCCCGTCCCTGATATTGGCCTTGGGACGTGCGCCGCCCGATCCGCCGGCCCCGGCAAGCGCTTGCATGTCCTGGGGCGAAATCTCTTTGCCCTGCTCATATGCGCGGGCGATTGCGGTAAGGGCTTCGAGATCAATCAGACGGGGAACGGCGTCCGCTGCCTTGCCGCGAATGACTTCGCCCTCGTCATTCAGAAAGCGCAACGCCCCCTGCCGGCAAGCGTCGTCCGCGAGCGTCAGATACTCGAACTCGTTGAGACCGTTGCCATAAGCGCGTTCGAGAAGCCGGCGCCCCCATGCATCGGGCGCCGCGTCCGCGAAAACGCCGGCCAATGCGTCGTGCATATGTCCAGGTTGGCCGGATGTATGAAAGGGGCCTGCGTCGAGGGGAATGTCCGGCTGGATCGCAAAAGCGCGAGGATTTTCGATCCAGGCCGGATCATAGGCAAACGTCGAGAACTGCCGCGATCCGGCTTGGGTAAAGCGCAGCTGACCGACCGGTGTCAGGCCTTCGCCAAGGCCGACGCGCGCGGACAAATCGGCCATCAGAACGACGCTCCGTCAGGGTCGACAATATCCTTGCCATCCCGACTGCCTGCCGGTTGGGTCTTCTGCTTTCGGAGCCTCGACGCGAAGGAACGACCTCGGCGCGGCCCATTTTCCGTCGCTAGCGCCAGCCCCAGATCGTCCTTGCGGATATCAATCAAGTCAGCGAGCCGTTCGACAAGCCCCAGAGTGACGAGCACGTCTGCCAGCGTGCCAATCGCGACACCCGGATCGCCCTTTTCGAGACGGGCAACGGAACTCGGCGACGTTCCGGCGCGCACAGCGAGATCCGCCGCGGCAATACCGCGCCGAAGCCGCGCATTTCGGATATCTTGACCTAGCCGCTCAAGCGCCGGTCCAGTCTTGGACGATCCCATGACAACCTACCATATATGACCATTTATACGATTCTATTCGTCATATATGACTAATTAACTCGTCCGTCAACAAACACGCGTCCTGCGCAGCGTCGCGGATCCCCGAAAACCGTCTGCGCCGCGCACGCCACCTTCTGTCATCGATCCTCCTTCAACAGATCGATTGGTCGCTCCCAGCCAAGCAATGGACTCCGTTGAACGAACCAAAGCCATCAGTCATCCGAAACTCCAAAGGTAGACAGCGCCTTTCGCAAGTCCTCGCTCCCGTTTGGATCATCCCTCGTGAAGGAGAAGGCGAGTGTCGATCGGAAATCCGGAACCGGCAACGCCCGGCCCGCGGTGATCGCGGTCAGCACCCGGTCGCGAAACGCAGCCAGTTCCGGATCGGTGATAGGCAGCATGGCGACGGTCCCGCGCTCATTCCGGGCGATGTCGGGAAACCGGACGAGGCCGTGGAGAATGGCAGCGATGATCGCCTGTCCTGGACCACGTCGCATCTTGTCCTGATCGCTCAGATCAGCTGATGGACTGTATCGCGCGCGACCTGCGTCGGTCCGAATATAGCCGCCGCGGAACAGCGCGTCACAGCGTCGCTCGAACTCTTTCCGGTAACTTTGCCGCAGCGCGGAGTCACGGATCGACGCCGCATGCTCGCCGAGCCGTTGGCGAAGCCCGGCGCGCGCCTCGGGAATGTCGAGCGGCTTTGCGTCGACCTCCGTCCTCCATATCCGGTCGGCCAGCGTCTCTGCGGACCTCACCAGCTTTGCGAAGGCCTCCACCCCGCTCGCCCTGACAAGATCGTCCGGATCCTGGCCGGGCGGCAGTGTGGCAAAATAGAGCGATCGGCCCTTCCTCAGCATCGGCAGGGCGCGCGTGGCGGCGCGCATGGCTGCCCGCTGGCCGGCGGCGTCGCCATCAAAACAGAGGACCGGCGTTTCAACCGTTTCCCAAAGCGCTGCGATCTGCGCTTCGGTGAGGGCGGTGCCAAGCGGCGCTACGGCCTGGTCGACCTCCGCCTGCGCCAGAGCAATCACGTCCAGATAGCCTTCGACGACGACGAGCACGCCCGATGTCCGTGCGGCGCCGCGAGCACGGTGGAGATTGAAGAGCGTTCCGCCCTTGTCGAACAAGGGCGTCTCGGGAGAGTTCAGATATTTCGGCTCCCCGTCGCCCAGAACGCGACCCCCGAATGCAATCACCCGCCCCAGGGGATCGCATATCGGGATCATCAGGCGGTCACGGAAACGGTCATAGGGTTCCTTGTCATCCACCGAGATCAGGAGGCCGGCTTCAATCAGCCGCTCATCCCCGAAACGGGCGAGGGCACGCCGAAGCGAGCCGCGCGCGGCGGGTGCATAGCCGATCCCGAACGCGGCGAGCATGTCGGGGCCAATCCCACGCTCCCGAGCATAGGAACGCGCCTGTTCACCGGCGTCTGCGTGAAATTGCGCAGTAAACCAGTCCGCGGCTGCCGCCACCGCCTCGCGCACTTCGGCGATCCTGGCGGCGCTCGTCGATCCATGTTCGTCGGAAGCGGGCGACCCGGCGTCGCTGTCGGATACCATAATCGCCCCCGTCTGCCGCCCGACCTGGCTTGTCTCCAAACCTTGCGACCATAGTCACGCTCTTCCAGCGGCGCACGCTGAAATCACAACCACGTCCGTGGCTCGCGGACGCCGCCTGACGCGCGGAGGAGGGGAGGGGGAGGTGGACTGAAGCTGCCGATGGGGCAGCGAGTCCGGAGATCCCGATATGCCCAATCTGTTCGAGGCCGCCGATGCGGCCGAACGCCGCGCGTCAGAAATCCTCGCCCAAAAACTCGGCGCAGACGAGCCGATCACCCGCAGGGTCCTCAATGCCGCGATGACCGAGGCGTTCGGCGGCACCGACGCCGACGGCAAATGGACGCAGCGCGACAGCTTCGAGCTGCTCGAGCACGCGCTCGCGCACCATCTCCTCACCGACCCCTATCCCTTGCGCGAGCTTGGCGACGTCGTCGCCGCATGCGACCTCAACGACCGGCTACCGACCCAGACGGTCCGGAGCGAAGACCAGCTTGAGTGGCAGCAATTCTCGACCCCGGTTGATCTCGCGGCGGTCGCAGTCCTGCTCGCCAATGTCCAGCAGGGGGACATCATCCTCGAACCCAGCGCCGGCAACGGTCTTCTGGTTGCTCAGTGCCGCGGCCATGCAGGGCTGCAGCTCAACGAATATGCGCACGCGAGGCGTACCCGGCTCGCTCTTGCTTTCCCGGATGCGACAATCACCGGACATGATGGAGCGACGATCAACTCCGCACTGGCCGCGTCACCCCGCCCAACCGTCATCCTGATGAACCCGCCTTTCTCGCGCTCCGTCGGTATCGGCGCCGATTCCCACGCGGCGGTCCGTCACTTGCAGGCGGCCTTGCGGCGTCTTCAGCCCGGCGGCCGTCTCGTCGCGATCATGCCCGACTGGTTCGGTCGGAATGCTCGAATGCGCGACCTTTTCGAGACGACGCTGCGCGAGGTTAGCGTGCGCAGCTCGGTCCGGCTCGAGAAATGTTATCTCAAGCACGGCACTTCGATTGCGGTCCGGCTCTTCGTGATCGACAAGATGCCGGGCGCCGCCATGACCGCGACAATCCAGAGCTCGTCGATCCGCGACCTGATCCAGAGCCTCAAGGTCCACCCACGCGGAGCCGTCTCGGCCGCGCCCACGTCCACGCCTCGGCGCGCCTCGAATCCGTCGCTCTTCCGCGCGTTGAAGAGCAGCCCGGCCAAGCCGCGCCCCTTTCACGCTCCCGTTCGCAACAATGTGCTGCCGGTCGGCTATGCGACGCTCGATACGCCTGCGCCGCTGCTCGAACAGGTCGGGGTCTATCTTCCCTACAGGCCGAGCCGCATCGAGTTCGAAACGGCTGGCGAGCATCCGACGGCGCTCGTCGAATCGGTCGCGATGGGCTCGATCGCCGCGCCGATCCCCGGCTACCTCCCGCACCTGCCCGAACGGACCGTCAGCGAGCGATTGCTTTCTGCATCCCAGCTCGAGACGGTCGTCTATGCGGGCCACGCCTGGTCCCAGTATCTCCCCGGCAAATTCAAGCCCAGCAAGGAAGGCGTCGGACTCGAGGAAGCCGAGGACGGCCGCGCCTATCGCAAGGGCTATTTCCTGGGGGACGGGACGGGCGCGGGCAAGGGGCGCCAGATCGCCGCCTGCATCCTCGACAACTGGCTGCAGGGCCGCCGTCGCAGCATCTGGGTGTCCAAGAACGAGGCGCTGCTCGAGGATGCGCGCCGCGACTGGACGGGCCTCGGCGGCCTCGCCGCCGACATCCAGCCGCTTTCAAACTGGAAAATAGATCAAGCGATCCCGCTCGAACAGGGCGTCCTCTTCGTCACCTATCCTACGCTTCGCTCCGCGCGCGGCGAGCACGCACGCCTCCAGCAGATCATCGAATGGGCGGACGGCGATTTCGAAGGGGTTATCGGCTTCGACGAGGCCCACGAAATGGGCGGGGTCGCGGGAGGCGAGGGAGCGCTTGGACGCAAGCAGGAAGGCTCGGCTCAGGGCGTCTGCGGCGTACTCCTCCAGAACCACCTGCCGGACGCCCGAGTCCTCTACGCATCCGCCACCGGCGCCTCCGACGTCAACAATCTCGCTTATGCAGTGCGCTTGGGTCTCTGGGGTCCCGAAACCGCCTTTGCCGGGCGTGAGCAGTTCATCGCGGAAATCCGCAAGGGCGGAATCGCCGCCATGGAACTCGTCGCCCGCGACCTCAAGGCACTGGGCCTCTACACCGCCAGGGCGCTGAGTTTCGCCGGCGTCGAGTATGACGTCGCGCGCCATACGCTGACGCCCGACCAAATCGCGATCTACGACAGCTACGCCGACGCCTGGGCGATCATCCATCGCAACATGGAGCGGGCGCTCGAGCTCACCGCGATCGTCGATTCCATCGAAAACGCGACCTTGAACAGCGGCGCGAAAGCGTCGGCCCGCTCGCGTTTCGAGTCCACAAAGCAACGCTTCTTCGGCCAACTTCTTCTGTCGATGAAGCTTCCGACCGTGATCGCCGCGGCCGAGGATCATCTCGCCAGCGGGCAGTCGGTGGTCCTTCAGCTCGTCACGACCGCCGAGTCCATCCTCAACCGGCGGCTCGCCGAGCTCAGCCCCGAGGAACGCGCTGATCTCGAAATCGACCTGTCGCCGCGCGAATACGTGTAATGTTGAGCTCAACATTACACGTATTCTTTGCAGTCGCAGTTTATGTCGAGCGTGGCGGCGGGAGGCGCAGGTTTCCTTCGGTTTTCCATGATTTCACTCCAGATAATTGCCTGACAAGGTTGAATGCTGGGGCCGTTAGGATTGTCGGCACCGCTGGAATGGTGCAGGTTGTAGAAAATCCCCGAGGCAGTCGTTCGTCGCTTTCAATCGAGGTCCCGATGCAAGGCTGTCCGCCATGGAGATCTGCCATGCCGAACAAACTGCCCAAGCGCCCCATTATCGTTTTTCTCGCAGGGATTTTTCTGGGCTTGCCCGGCGTCGCAGGCGCAGTGACATTGACGTCATTAAAAGGCATGGATCTCGAAGGAAGCTATGGCTCGTATGCGCCGCGTGGCGATTGCTCTCGAGGGGCGAGCCTTGAGATCAACGAAACCGGCTTTACTTTCAAAGCGTCTGGTCAGACTGTAAAAAGCACCCGGTTTGAGTACGCGGCTTCGTTTCTTGGCCCGACCTATGAAGGCGTTAGCGCGGTCTTTTTTCCTTTTCCTGTCAATGCCAACGATTTCGGACGCGTGATCTTGACGGTCAATGACGACGAAAAGCGAGGCGTAGTCCGCCTTGAAGCAGACGTCGCGCCTGGACAGCGCCTGGATCCGTTCAAGTCAGCGCTCGTGTCGCAATCCCCACTGCTCTTGTGCAAGGGGTCTGGGCCGGCATCTGCTGCTTCAAAAGCACCTCTGCAAGCAAGGCCAGTCTTGGGAAAACCGACGCCGCTAGCCTGGACCAATCTTGCGAGTTCCATAGGAAAATTCCAAAGTGATTCCGATCCCAACGGAATAGATCTTTTGACAAGTGGTCCGATAGCTGACGCGATACGTTCGCGTTTGGGCCGCAAAATAGACCTGCTGGCCAGCAATCTTTCGGCGATATCCGGTCTCCAACGACAAGGATCTCTCTATTGGGTTACGGGAAATGCGCCGCATCAAGGCGGTGTAGAGCAAGCCTATGTTTTGCTTGATGCAAATCGCCGTGCTGTTCAAATTGGCCTTTGGGAAAAGGGAAAGTTGACGGTCTATGCGCCTCAAGGAGGCCGCTTGCCCGTGCCCCAGGACATTGCTCGCCTGCTTATGGACAGCCCACCTGAGGACGCAGTGCCGCTGCCTGGGACTGCTTGGGAGGTCGTGCCGGTCCAAGGTCGCGCCCCAATGGCCTATGTCGATGTAGCTGCTTCGCCAAACATCAAGTCGTTTAGCCTGTTTTGTGAAGGCAACCGCCCCATGATGGCCATGCTCCTTAACAAGCCCGCGACGGTGCCGCGCGTTACGGTTACATGGAATTTTGCTGGTCGATTAATTGACATTCCGACCGGCCGCGCGAACGCTCAGAGCACGTTTTGGCAGGCCAACCTCACTGGTTCCCAACTCATTCCGATGCTTCTCCGTCAAAACGGTTCGGTTATGCTACGCATCAACGGCCGCCTCGAAGGCGAAGCTTTGTTGGCGGGAGCGCCACTGGCGCTTCGAACTGCGATGCGGACCTGTGTCAAATTTTGACATGACCTCCTGCACGTATTTCCTGAAGCATTGATAGTAGATCGTCGCTTTGCGGCTTGAAGCGCCCGGGCCTGATGGCGGGTGCGCCGTGAGCCGCGAGGATTTGCAGCTTCTCCTCGGGATCGGCGCGCAAATAGGTCTCGGTGCTCTGGATGCTGGCGTGGCCGAGCCACAATGCAACCTTGCGAATGTCCCCGGTCGCCGCGAGCGTGTGCATCGCACAGGAATGCCGCAGCACGTGCGGCGTAACCCGCTTGCCAAGGATCGACGGCTGCTTCGTTGCCGCGGTCTTGACGTGCTCGGCCAAACGGAACGCAAATCCGTCGCGGGTCATGGGCTGCCCGTTGGCATTGAGGAATATCTCGGCAGCTTGCGCGTCGGGCCGTATCGCAAGCCACGCGCGCAATACGAACTGGGTCTCTTTCCAGAGCGGCAGGACCCGTTCACGCCGACCCTTGCCCATGATGTGCACGGTGGACAGGGAGCGGTCCGGGAAATCGCGCAGCTGCAGCGTTACGAGTTCCGACACTCTCAGCCCGCCGGCATAGGCCAGATGCAGCATCGCGCGATCGCGGGTGCCAAGGCGTGTCCGGGGATCCGGGGCATCGAGCAAAGCCTTGATCTCGGCCCGGTCGAGGTAGTCGATCAGCGCCTTGTCGGTCTTCTTGGTCGGGATCGATCTGACGCGGAGGGCCAGATCCAGGCAGGCCGGAATCCGATACTCGATGTACCGGAAGAAGGACCGGATCGCGGCGAGCCTGCCATTGCGGGTCCGCACACAGCTGCCGCGCCCGGTCTCGACATGGTCCAGGAAAGCCATGATCATGTCGGGGCCGAGATCCTCGATCTCAAGATCGGTCGGCCGACGCTTCAGCCGATCGGCAGCGAACTGAACGAGGAGGACGAAGCAGTTGGCATAAGTCTTCACTGTGTGCGGGCTGACAGCACGTTCGCGTGGCAGATGCTCACGCAGGTATGCCGAGAGATGCGGAGCGAGCGCCGTCATGCCGCCTCTCCCCGGTAAAGCTGCTCGCTCGCAGCCGCAATGTCGCGCAGCAGCACCGGAGTGGCCTCGAGATACCAGTACGTGTTGGCGACCGACGCGTGCCCCAGATAGACACTGAGACCGGCCATGTGGTGAGCGATGGCCTCCCTGTCAGGTGGGCAGGACTCAAGGGAACGGACAGCGAAGGTGTGCCGCAGATCGTGGAGTCGCATGCCCGCCGTACCGGTTGGTCCACGATATCCGAGCTGCCGGGCCAATCTGACGAACACGACGTGGGCGCGCACCTTGTGCGGTGCCCGTCCCCGGATAGTGACGAACAGGTCGTTGCCCCTGGCCGCGTGCTTCTCGCGGAGGGCGAGATAGGCTTCGAGTGCTTGGCGCGTCGATGGCTGCAAGGCAATCAGCCGCTGCTTGCCAAACTTGCCGTTGCGGACGATCAGGCCATCCTCGACCAGATCTTTGCATTGTAATGCGAGGGCCTCGGAAATCCGGAGACCTGTCGCCGCCAGCAGCCCGAACAGGTAATGGTACGTGTGTGGGCTGATCGTGCCTTGGGGTGGAACGTCCAATGCAGCAGTCATGATCGCCCGCACCTGGTCCGGCTCAATGATGGTCGGCGTCGGGCGTGGCCGCTTGCCCCGACCGAAGACGCCGGCAGGCGGAACTTCGTGGCCTGAATCTTCGGCGTGAGCGAAAAGGCTGAAGTTACGTGCGGTGTCGAACCTCCGGCGGGCCACATATTGTGAGCTCGACGTATGGCACCAGTCGTAGATGCGCTGGACCTGAGTGTGCCGATCGCCGAAACCCCCGGCGTAGGCGGCGTACAGGCGCAGCATGCGTTCCTGTTCAGAGAACTTCAGCCCGAGGCTGCGATGCAGCGCCACGTATCTGGAAATGTGGATGTTCAGCATGACTGTTCTCCCGGCCAGGGCTGCGCGATCTTCATGAGCATCGGCAGATCGACCTTGGCGTAGATGGCAGTGGTCTCGGGCGAGCTGTGACGCAGGATGGTCCCGACGGACTCCAGGCCTGCGCCCGCGCGCAGCAGGTTGGTGGCAAGCGAATGCCGGAATATGTGCGACCCGGTCGGCACTCCTTCGATCCCACCGCGGTCGCGCGTACGAGCGACGATGCCCGCTATCTCAGCGGACGAGCGGAATGGCCGAAACGGTGCTTGTGCACGCAGGAACAGATGCTCTTCGGCGGCCTTCGGGCGGGCTGCCGCAAGATATGCCAGGATCGCGTCGCCAACATCCTGCGGCAATGGCAGGCGGTCCGGTCGACGCGTCTTGCCCTTGACCGTCAGGTGGCCGGATCGCCAGTCGATGTCGTCGAGACGCATGTTCTGAATATCGGCAGCCCGCAGGCCGAGCCTGGCGAGCAGGAGAATGATGGCCTTGTCCCGGACTTCCACCGGACGATCTGTCGGACAGGCCGCAATGATCCTCTCGATCGTTGCCGGGTCGACGTGGCGCGGCAGCGTCGAAAGGCGGTAGCGCTGTACTGATGGAACTGCATGCAACAATGCCGGCCGGCACTCGCCACGCACGACCAGAAACCGGATGTAGCTCCTCATTATCGTGACGAGCAGCGATGCCGACCCCGGCGTCTCCTTGCTTCGTCGTTGGAATGCGCTCCTGAGTCCGGCGGCATCCCATTGCGAAGGCTCGCCCAGCATTGGCATGAGCCGTCTGATATCGGTCCGGTAGCGCCGGATCGTCTCGTCCGTGGCGCCGCGGTGTTGCTTGAGCCATGCCAAGTAAGCCGACATGTGCGGGTCATCGTCCGCCACCGGTTCAACCAATGGGATGGCGCCCCGGCCTCGCAGGAACTCGACGAAGTGCCGTGCGCATCGCCGCCGCCGCTTGGTGCCCGTTGCGACCAACTTGCCCCGCTTGCGCCAGACCGGGCATCGGCAATCATGCGCTGCATAGTGGTCGATGATCGTGTCATCGATATCGATCCATTGGCGCCGCGCCATGCGAAGCCAGGCCACGAAATGCTCGGCCTCGGACCGATAGGCCTGTGCCGGTCCCTCGGCAAGTTGCAGGCGATCGATCGCATCGGAATAGTCGGCGAGGTGCCGTGGCAGATCGTCGATCCCGTCGTCGACTTCGACGTAGCCTTGATCTTCCAGGAACCGGACGAAGCGCCTGACCCTTGCTGCTTGGTCAGCCTTGTAGTGCGCTTGCTGCGCCGAATACCGGTGGCACCGGCACCCATGCTTTTCGAACCGCCGGACAGCCCGATCGTCAATCGTGCGGATGGCGATCCTATGCAGGCCCAGCCAATGCAGGAAATGGCGGACCGCCGCGCCATACAGAACCGCACAGCCTGACTTCTCGTCGAGCGACTGAGAGGAGAGGAATGTGGTGAGAAGGGTGCCGTGACTGGGCGGGTCTTCGACCCGGAGCGGGGCCGCTCGAAACGGCAATGATGATCTTGATCGCATGTTGGTTCCTTCGACTTGTTGAGGTCGAGGGAACCGTAATTATCTGGAGTGAAATCATGGAAAACCGAAGGAAACCTGCGCCTCCCGCCACCACGCTCGACATAAACTGCGACTGCAAAGAATATGTCATCGATTACCTCGAACGCGCGTTCCCGACGCGGCAGATGCGTGTCTTCAAGGATGATACCGACACGCTGCGCTCGATACCGATGGTGGATGACGATGGGCATCCCGTCTATAATCCCGAAGCGGAAGCCGCACGCGACGAACTCATCGAAACGCTGTGCGCCATGCCGCCGATCATGTCCGCGCTCGACGCACTGCTCGAACATTTTGGGCACGACAATGTTGCGGAGGTGACCGGGCGCACCAAGCGCCTGATCACGGCCTCCGACGGCCGCCAGAAACTCGAATCGCGGTCGGCACGCACAAGCCAGGTTGAGGCAGCCGCATTCATGGCGGGCCGCAAGCGAATCCTCGTCTTCTCGGACGCCGGCGGGACGGGCCGAAGCTATCACGCGTCGCTCGATGCGGTGAACCAGGAACAGCGCGTCCACTTCCTGCTCGAGCCCGGCTGGCGTGCGGACCGCGCTATCCAAGGGCTTGGGCGGACCCACCGGACGCACCAGGCGTCGACACCCCTGTTCCGCCCGGTCACCACCGACTGCAAGGGCGAGCTTCGCTTCACCAGCACGATCGCCCGGCGTCTCGACACATTGGGCGCGCTTACGCGCGGACAGCGCCAGACGGGCGGGCAGGGGCTCTTCGATCCCGCCGACAACCTCGAAAGCGAATATGCTTGCGCGGCCCTTCTGACCTGGTTCGACCTGCTGGCGGGAGGAAAGCTGGCGAGCATCACGCTTGACGAGTTCATGGAACGGACCGGCCTCGAACTCGTCGACCAGGATGGGGTGATGAAAGATGAGATGCCGCCGATCCAGCGGTGGCTCAACCGTATCCTCGCGCTTCCGATCGCGCGCCAGAATAGCATATTCGACGAGTTCCTGGCGCTCATCGAAACGCGTGTCGAAGCGGCGCGCGATGCCGGACGTCTCGATGTGGGCGTCGAGACGATCCTGGTCGACAAGGCGACGGTGGTCGATGACGTCGTGCTTCGGACCGACCCGCAGACCGGGGCCACATCGCATTTGTTGACGATCGAGATCGAAAGGCGGCGAAATCCTGTGTCGCTGGATCGTATCCTGCGGATCGCCGACGGCGATTCCAGCGTGGCTTATATGATGAACCGCAAGTCGGGCATGGCGGCGCTCCGGACCCGCGCCCGCTCGCTAATGGAGGAGAAGGAAGGGATTCCGATCCCGCGCGTCGAGCTGATGCGCCCCACGCGCAACCAATATATGCGCGAGCAAGACCTCCTCGAGTCCTCTTGGGAGATCGTCGACCGCGATGCGTTCGCCGCGGTGTGGGAGCGCGAGGTCGAAGCCGCGCGCGACAAGGTCGACAGCGAGACGTTGCGGCTCGCGACCGGGCTGTTGCTGCCGATCTGGTCCGCGCTGCCGAGTGATCATCTGGCGGTAAACCGTATCGTCGACCAGGAGGGCCGGGCGTGGCTCGGGCGTCTCGTCTTCGACGATCATGTCTCCCGGCTGTTCGCTAAGCTCGGCATCGACCGCAAGGAGGACCTGCCTGCCGACGCGATCGCGAAGGCCGTTGCCGCCGGGCGCTCGATCGACATCAGTCACCCCTTTGCGCTCACGATCAAGCGGAGCCTGGTCAACGGATCGCAGCGCATCGAACTGACGGGCTATCCGCACGAGAGGCTCGCCTGGTTCAAGGCGGCGGGCTGCTTCACGGAAATCATCCAGTACCGGACCCGGCTGTTCGTGCCCACGGCGTCAGCTGACGCCGTGTTGGCGAATATCCTGGGTCAACAAGGCTGACCATCGGGTCGGCCGAGCAACCGCCCCAGCGACACGCTGGCGCCGACCTGCTTCCTCAGCGCGCTGGAGCGAACTGTCTGTCGAGTAGTTCCTGGGCAGCCCGCTCGTCGGCGCTCGGCGGAAGCAGGCTCGGGAGGAGGACGGTGACGATCCAAAACGCCATCATGCCCAGGAACACGCCACAGGCAATCTTCAGCACATCGCTTGTCATCTCCATCGCTCCCTGGCCGGCTCCGAAAATTCCACTGTCGCCCCGCGCTTCGTGCCGGTCGCCCCACCTAAGCCTAGTCGCGGAAGGGCAGGTGTCGAGCGGCTATCCGGTCCAGAATGGCACTCCGCGGGGCAGCGGCTGAAGCTCGCCGCCGGGACGGCGGCGCGCGCGCCGGGGCGCCTAGGAAGAGGGGAGGGGGAGGGAGCTGGTTGTCCGGGCTGTTCCGGACGCCAGAAGGACTTCATCCGATGACCATAATGGTAAAGCTTTCCAAGCTTGTACTTTCCCCGATCAACGTCCGCACCCGGCCCGAAGAGCTGCTCGAAATACCGCAGCTTGCGGCCGATATCGAAGCGCACGGCCTCCTCCAGAATCTGCTCGTCAATCCGGTCAAGAAGCCGCGAGGCAACTTCGAGGTGTTCGACGGCGGCCGCCGCCTGCGCGCGCTGATGAAGCTCGTCCAGGACAATGTCATCGTCGCCGAGGACTATGATGTTCCCGTCAAGGTCCTGACCGGCGACGAAGCGACACTGTCGGAGACGGGGACCGCGGCGAACTTCCATCAGCTCAAAATGACGCCGGCGGAAGAATGCCGCGCGTTCCAGTATTTCATTGGCTTGAACGGCGATATCGACGGCGTCGCCAAGCGCCTCGGCGTTACCAGGCGCTTCGTGGAAGGCCGCCTGCGCCTCGCTACCTTGGCGGAACCGATCTTCGATGCGCTGGCCGAAGGCGAGATCACCCTCGATATCGCCAAAGCCTATGCGTCGACTGAAAATCAGGCGAAGCAGCTGCATGTCTGGGAGGCCTATGGCGGGAACTACACCAATGCCGACACCATCCGCCGGGTCATCGCCAACGAAACCATGAAGTCGACGGATCCTGTCGCCATTCTCGTCGGCGAAGACTGCTACGTCGCGGCGGGCGGCAAGATCGACCCTGACCTGTTCAGCGAAGACGGCGACAAATGGATCGACCCCGAGATCGCGCAAGGACTCGCGGCCGAGCTCATGGAAGCCGAAGCCAAGCGTGTCGGCGAGGAACTCGGGCTCGGGTGGATCAGGCCGATTGCGTCGAGCTATACGCACAATGCCGCGGCCGGACTCTACCGTGTCATTCTGCCCCAGCCCGACCCGACCGAGGAGCAGGTCGCACGACTGGAAGAGATTGACGCGCGCCAGTCGGAAATTTCGATCGAGATGGACGACGAGAGCCTCACCGACGAAGCCTATCAGGCGCTCGATCGCGAGCATGATGCGCTCAGCGACGAGATTCGTGCGATCCATGATACGACGCCGGTGCTTCCGGATGAGCTGAAGCCGCAAGTCGGTCTCTTCCTAAAGCTGACGCCCAGGGGCGAGATGCAGCTCGACACCGTCTACTATAGTGAACAGCCGGTGCGAGTCCCCAGCGACCGCGATGCCGACGAGGGTGCCGACGGTGACCGGGCAGTTGACAATCGGCCGATCGGTGGCTCGAACGGCAAACCGGCAACGCCTCCGGCTCCGGAAACCGTGGCGCCAGGGGGCAAGCCGCTCAGCGCGCGCCTCTTCGACGAACTCTCGATGCAGCGGCGCGACGTCCTTGCGGCCACGCTTCTTGCCCACCCGGGTCTTGCGCTCGACTATGCCCTGTTCGTGATGATCGACGATCGCCACAGCTCGTTCAGCGCTTATGGCTCGACGATCCGCGCTCGCCCGCCGCAGGATCCCGTCTCCGGCCAGCAGCCCGAAACGCGCGCGCGCGGGTATCTTGCCGAAGCGCATGAGGGCCTGGACGCGGCCTGGACCGAACACAAGTCGGAGGTCGACCGGTTCGAGGCCTTCCGGGCGCTCGACGATGACAGCAAGGCGAACTGGCTCGCCTATATCGTCGCCCGGTCCCTCGAGGCGAAGCCCAGCTATCGCGCCGAGCACAGTGCGCTCCACAACCGTCTGGCGACGATCATGGAGGTCGACGTGGCGAGCTGGTGGCGGCCAACTTCCGAAAACTATTTCGACCGCATCAGCAAGGGCTCGATCCTGTCGCTTCTTGCCGAGGTCGGCGGCGCGGCGCTTACCGCGCGGCACGCGACGATGAAGAAGGCCGAGATTTCGAGCTCGTGCGAGAAAATGTTCGCGGGCGATGCGATCGTCGAGCCGGAAGTTCGGGACGCGGCGATCGCTTGGGTCCCCGACACGATGAGGTTCCTCGATGCGGTCACGGTTGAGGAAACCGATCAGGCCCACGATGAGCAAGTCGATACCGTCGGGCCGGCGGACGATGGCGTCGAAGACGTGATCAATGGCGGCGAGGCCGTCGACGAACCCGCCGGAGACGAAGTCCTCCAAGACGAAGAGGGTGCCATCGCCGCCTGACGCACAGACTTATCCTAGATGCCTGGCCGCCGGCGCTCCCAGCGCCGGCGGCATTTTTCATGTGCGTGAAGATCACATTCCGGAATCGCCCGGCAAACCTCCGGCGCCCGCGCGGCCCGCGCGCCGGAAAAAGGGAAGAAGGCGTGGACAATATGAAGTGAAGGAGCGGGAGGAGCCCGCTTCGCTGTGATCGAGAAGCGCCATGCCTCACCTCAAATGTCCTGGACGCGATGTAGCGGCCGAAATCACCGATCTCATCATCGGCAAGCTCGAGGATGGGGTCCCGCCATGGTCGCGGCCCTGGAGCCTGGGCCATGTGGGCGGTCGCCCCTTGCGCCACTGCGGAACACCGTACACCGGCATCAATACGCTCTACCTTTGGGCTGTCGCCGACGCCGAGGGCTACCGTTCCCGCTATTGGATGACCTACCGCCAGGCCGAAGCGCTCGGCGGCAACGTTCGCCGGGGCGAGACCGGCGCGGTGTCGGTCTATTACTCCTCGTTCAAGAAGCTCGAGGCGGATCCCGATACCGGTCGAGATGTCGAGCGGAGCATCCGCTTCCTTCGACACTATATCGTGTTCAATGCCGACCAGATTGACGGCCTTCCTGCATATTTCTACGTCGTGGAGCCGGAGTTGCCTGTGGCACCGTCCGAACGTCAGGCTGAAATCGACGCCTTCTTCGCGGCGATACCCGCCGATGTCCGCCATGGCGGAAACGAGGCGTATTTCTCGCCGACCTTCGACTATATCCAGATGCCGCACCGCTCCGCGTTCACGAGCATCGACCACTATGCCTCCACACGCTGCCACGAGACCGTTCATAATGCCGTAACCCAGATTATGCCGCATGGCCTCCGCTGGAGGCCAGACAGCCCGGCATCGGCCATGCGGCTGTTCGGCATAATCAGAGCCCTTCTAAGAACACCAAGAGGTTATCGTCTGGTCGGAACCGGCCGGGCGGGGTGGCAGGGGCCGCGACGCGAGCGAGCGCCTTTTCCTTCATTCTCATGTCGGCATGGATGTAAATCTGGGTGGTCTCGACGTTTTCGTGACCAAGCCAGAGCGCGATCACCGTTTGATCGACACCGTGGTGGAGCAGTTCCATCGCCGTGCTGTGGCGAAGCGTATGCGGTGTGACCCGCTTGGTGTCGAGGCTCGGGCATGCGCGCGATGCCGTCAGGCAATGCTTGCGTACCAGATGTTCGAGCGCGTCGCGGCTCAGCCGCTCGCCCCGGATCGATGGGAACAGCGGCCTGCTCTCATCCTTGTCGTTGCCGATCCACGTCGCCAGCAGCTTAGCCGTTTCGCGGCGAAGCGGGGTGGCGCGCTCCTTACGGCCCTTACCCATACAGCGGACGTGCGCGCCGGTGCCGAGCGCCACATCACCCCGCGTGAGGCCAACCAGTTCGGATGCCCGCAGACCAGTCTGGACCGCGAGCAGCAGCAGAGCATGATCACGCCGCCCCGTCCATGTCGTGCGATCCGGCGCTGCGAGCAACGCCGCGATCTCATCCGCGTCAAGGAATGTGACCGCACGCTTCACATAGCGCTTGTTGGGCATGGTGAGGATGCGCTGGCAGTGCAGTAGCCAGGTTGGGTCGGTCATCGCGACGAAGCGGAAGAACGATCGGATCGCGGCCAGTCGGGTATTACGGCTGCGAGCGCCGTTGCCCCGCGCCGTTTCGATATGGCTGAGGAAGTCGGCAACCAGATCGGCGTCGATGTCTTCGACCGTCAGCTTGACCGGCGGCTTGCCACGTTGCGCGCTCGCATATCGAAGCAGGAGCCGGAACGTGTCGCGGTAGCCTGCAACCGTGTGGCGGCTTGCCTCCAGTTGCGTGCAAAGCCGGTCGGTGAAGAAGCGCTGGATCAGCGCAGGCAAGGTCGCGACGCTCATTGGTTCACCTCCGGCCGGCGGGTTGCACGGGCCATCGCCAGATCGAGCAGTTCCGGGACCGCCTCCAGATACCAGAACGTGTTGGAGGGATTGGTATGACCCAGATAGGTCGTCAGTCGGATCATTTCGCGCGCGGGGTCTTTGCCCGCGCGATACCACCCGATCATCGTGCGCACCGCGAAGCTGTGGCGAAGGTCATGGATGCGCGGCCCCCGGCCGTGCCGACCATATTGTTGGCCGGGCCGCAGCCCGATCCGCTGGCAGACGTGCGCGAAGTTGTAGCGGGCACTGCAGTCGGTCAGGCGGGTTCCCTTTTCCGTGACGAACAGTGCTGGCGAGGACCGTCCAAGCAGTCGGTCGCGCTCTGCAGCATAGGCGATGAGCTGCGCTACCACGCTTGGGTCGAGCGGAAGCAACCGTTCCTTGCCAAGCTTTCCGCGCCGTATGCGCAGCACGCCAGTCTCGGTGTCGATGTCATCGTCTTTGAGCGCCAGCGCTTCACTGATCCTGAGCCCTGTTACGGCGATAAGCCCGAACAGGGTTGAGCAGGCCAGCGCGCGCAGGCCATAGATGGACGGCAGACCCTTGGCCGCCATGACGATCGCGGCGATCTCGGCCTCCGTATAGATATAAGGACGCTGCCGCGCATAACGCTCAGGGAGCAGCCCGCGCGGCGGCACCTGGTGCGCCGGGTCGATACCGCTCAGCCACTGCGCGAACAGCCGCACCTTGCCGAACCGTGCCGAGCGTGTGGATGTGCCTACAACGGGCAGGCTCGCATCCCAGCGCAGGAACAGCGCCGTATCGACGTGCGAAGCGCGTTCCTGATCGGCGAAGCGGGCGAAGCGCCGGAGTATCCGTTCATCCGTACGAAGATCGTAGCCGAGACTGCGCCGAACGCTCAGATAACGGTCGAGTTGAAGGACGATGCTCATTGCACGCCTCCCGCAACTGGCCAAGGCTGCGCGACCGACCGCAGCCCGTCAATGTCGAGCCGCGCATATATCAGGGTCGATGACCGTGAGCGGTGCCGCAACACGTCGCTCACCTCGTCGAGCGAAGCACCGGCGTTCACCAGTCTGGTCGCAAGGCTATGACGCAACACATGTGATCCGACGTATGGCGTCACCGGCTTTTGCCCGGTCGCCGCCAGTGCATCCTTGATGATGGCGTTGACGATCTGGCCGTTCTTAAACGCGCGGTGCGGCGCGCGGTGGCTGACGAACACGGCTCGGCATGTCGTTGGCCCGCGCTCATCGCGAAGATAGCGGCTCAGCGCGTCCCCGACCTCGCCGGATATCGGCAACCGATCGTGCAACTCGCCCTTGCCGCGCACCATGAGTTCGCCCGCGCGCCAGTCGATATCGTCCAACCGTATCGCGATCACCTCGGGCGCTCGCAACCCGAGCCGCGCCATCAGCAGCAACATCGCATAGTCGCGTGCGGCATGTCGGGGATTGCTGCGCACCGAGCGAAGCACCGCCTCAACGCCATCGGGCGAGAGGTGCCGGGGCAGTCGCGCATCCCAGCGCTGGGCTGTCTTGGGGACGCTGGGTGCGAGATTGGTCGCGGTCGCGCCACGCGCGAACAGATATTGGAAGAAGGTCCGCAGATGCGTCGCTACCGTCTTGTCGCGATAGGGCGTCCGGCGCGCCAGCACTTGCTGCACGAAGCCAGTGATGTCGGCACCGCTCAACCGCGTCAGGTCGATCATTTGCCTGCCGAAGCGATAGTCGAGGAACCGGTTCGCGAAGCCCAGCGTGTGCCTGATCGTGCGCGGGCTCAGGCCCCGTTGTTTGACCAGATAGGCCTCGAAGTCCGCCAACAGCGTGGTCCGCATCACCTCAGCGTCCGTCAGCGGCACAGGCTGCGCCACGCCAATGTCGATGAGATGCGCGGCGAACCGACGCGCCAGATTATGCGGACAAAGCTTCTGACCCTGTTTTCGCGGCACCATCCGTCCCAGCCGTTCGGCCTGATCGAGCGTCAATGCGGAAGGCTCCACGCCCTCAGCGTCCATCAGCCGCCCCAGATTCCGAACGAGATGGCGGTAGGTTTTGAGCGTTCCCGTTTTGTAATTGGCGGCCGCGAAGCTCTCGATGAACGAGTCGAGATAGGGTTCGATGCAAGTGTACTGAGTTTCCGTCATGATCATCGTGCTCCATGTTGTTGGAGCGACGAAGATTATGCCGAATGGGCCAAGCGCGATCATGCCGCCAACCGCGCCTTCTCGCCACGATGCGGCATAATTTGGGTTACGGCATTATGGCCGTTATGCCGATATCGGCATAAGTCGCACTGGTCAGGGCACGCAAAGAGGCTCTCCCGTACATTCGGCAAGCGTTTCGGCGACGCTGCATACGCCTTCGAGGAGCTCGTCGCCGAGATTGGCGCCGGCCTCTGCTGTTCGCAGCTCGGGCTCCCCAACATCCTCCACGACAGCCACGCCAGCTACGTCGGCCATTGGCTCGGTATCCTGCGCGGCGACAAGACCGCGATCATTCACGCCGCCGCCAAGGCCGAACAGGCCTTCACATATCTGACGGCGTTCAGCCCCGACACGCCAATGAGCGCGGATGCCTCGGCCGAACGAGCGGCCTGAAGCGCACCTGATCTTCAACTTTGCAACAAAGGAGATTGCCATGGGATGGCTCTTCATGCCCCGCGGATCGATGGGTGGCCACGCTACGGCCAAAGCCTATCTCGACAATCAGTTCACCTATGAGCGTGCGGAGGACGACGGTTCGTCCCGAGGCGTTAAGGTGCTCGCATCAAGCTGCCCGGGAAACCGCGTCTATTATGCCGCCACGCAGGTCATGACCAACGGACAGGGCGGCGAGATATTTGCCATCGTGTGCCTCGTCCGTTGGAATCCCCGCGCAAAAGACGGCTATATTTTTGGCTATAAGGACATGGAGGAATCCATGGGCCCCTGCGAGACGGACTGCCCCGCGAGCATTCTCGATTTGCTGACGCCGACCGACAAGGAATATGCCCTTGACTGGCGTGCGCGCTGTCGCGCCAATCTGGAGCGCCGAGCACGAAGGCTCGCAGACGGCGATCGGATTCGGCTCCCCGAGCCCATGAAGTTCAGCGATGGCAATGTCCTGCAGGAGTTCATCATCGCAAAACGCGGGCGGCGGGTGATCCTGCGCGACCCTCAGACAGGCGGGCACTATCGGATCAGCCGCCTTATGGATCGGCCGTGGACGATCGTTCCGACGACCAAGGTTCTCAAGACGCTGTTCGGTTAGGGGGCAATGGTGCCATCCGGAACACCTCTCTGCCTATCAGTCAGGATTCCCCGGATTTCTTCGACGACTTCGGCCATCTGGCGATAGGTGTCCTCCGTAAGTCGAACGAGTGTCCTCCGCCCATCGCGCGGGTCGGCCTCGGTTTCCAGATGACCCTGGTCGACGAGGCGCGCGATCGTCCGGAGCGTGGTCGCCTTTGGAGCCGAAATCGACGTGTAGAGATCCGATAGCGACAGGCGGCCATCGTGCGCCTGCGAGACGAACAGATCGAGCAGCATCACCCAAGTCGCATCCGCGAAGCTGACATCGCTCAATATTCCGTCGCGGGCGTGATTTGCTGCAAGCAGCGCTTTGGCGAACGCCTTCGTGTCCGAGGATTTGAGACGAGGGTGAGAACCCTCCGTCTCGAACTGGCGGGCGCCGGCGGGCTTCATCCGTACCGGGCCCACGACCCGCGCTCAGCAGACGCGAGAGGGCAGGGCGATGCTTCGAACAAACGACCTCCAACCCTGACGGCCACCATTTTTGCCCCCTCCAGAAATCTATCGGCCTTGGCCGATCTGCGGCCGATCAAAATGCCTCAGAATTGCCTGAACTTGCACGGGATATTTGGTCCAAAAAGGTAGTCCCCACGCTTCGGGTCCGCGCGCTTGGCTGCCCGTGGGCGGTGTCCCGCCACTCGCGGCCGGTGGATCGAGAAAAGGGGGAGGGGAGCGGTCGAGGGATGCGGTGGCGGAAGGCCCCCGGCGTCCCGACCTTCCGCAAAGGACACCCCCATGGACCTATTGATCACGCGCGCACTCCTCCTGCAGATTAGCGATCGGCTGTCCGCCGACGATGAGTTTTTTGCTTGGCTCCGCGGCCGTGCCCGCCGCCGCGCGCTTGCTCTGAGCCTTCGGCATATCCTTGAGGAGCACTGCCGCACCGCGGCGACGCCCGATCTGATTGCTGCGACACGGCGCTACTGGCAGGAAGACCCTGGCGTCCATATCGACGATGATGCGCGGCAGCAGATCGACCGCGACGGCATCTGGCTGAGCGGTTGGCTCCGGGCCCGCACGGGTGTGACTGCCTTCGATCGTATCGATCCCGCGCGCCTCGCCGCTGCTATCGCCGGGCTGCCGTCGATCGCCCGCCAGGTCTTCCTCCTCCACTCGCGCGAAGATCTCGACTATGGCCGGATCGCTGCACGGCTCGGGATGTCGGCGGCCGATGTACAGGACGAACTTGCGTCCGCGCTTCTCTCGCTCGACGCGGCGCTGCAAGACGACGACGACGGCAAACCCATTGCCTAGCGCCCAACCCTCATGCAGGTAGCAGCGTCATGCGTTCCGACATTTCCCATCTTCCCCCGAAAAATCAGCGCGAACTCGAACAGATCGTGCGTGCGATCTTCGAGGAGTTCGAAGAAGCGCACAAGCTTGCCATCGGTGATCGCAAGGCCGGCCGGATCCTGAAGGTCATTCTCTATGGATCGATTGCGCGCGGCGAAGGCATCTATGAGCCCCAGACCGCCAAGGGATATGTGTCGGACTATGATATCCTCGTCATCGTCAATCAGGACGAGCTCGCCGAACCGGAACATTGGACCAAGCTCGAAGACCGGTTCAGCCGCGACCATGTCATCCTCGGCCGCCTGCGCCATCCGGTCAGCCTGATCGTTCATACCCTCCAGCAGGTGAACAACAATCTCGCCGACGGCCGGTTCTTCTTTCTTGACGTTGTCAAGGACGGTGTCGTCCTCTACCAGTCCTGACGTGACCCCCTGATTTTCCTCCAACAGTGATTAGAGTCCGGCCTTGAAGGAAGGACGGACAGATGAAGCGTTTGAGGTTTTCGGAAGAGCAGATCATCGGGGTATTGAAGGAAGCGGAGGCGGGCGCGAAGACCGGCGAGCTGGCGCGGCGACACGGGGTGTCGGAAGCAACGATCTACAACTGGAAGGCCAAGTATGGCGGCCTGGAGGTGTCCGAGGCGAAGCGGCTGCGCTCGCTCGAGGACGAGAACGCGAAGCTGAAGCGGCTGCTTGCGGACTCGATGCTCGACAATGCGGCGCTGAAGGATCTTCTCACAAAAAAATGGTGACGCCCGCCGTTCAGCGGGAAGCGGTCGCCCATCTCCAGGCTTGCCATGGGATGAGCGAGCGGCGGGCGTGCCGTGTCACAGGGGCCGATCGGAAGAGCATGCGCTACCGGTCGCAGCGTGGTGACGATGCCGAGGTTCGGGAGAAGCTGCGCGAGCTGGCGCAGCAGCGTCGCCGGTTCGGTTATCGACGCCTGCATATCCTGCTGCGCCGGGAGGGCGTGATGATCAACAGGAAGAAGACTCAGCGCCTGTATCGGGAGGAAGGACTGATGGTCCGACGAAGACGTAACCGGCGCCGGGCGATCGGTGCTCGGGCGCCCGCACCGGTGCTGGCGCTACCGAACCAGCGGTGGAGCCTCGACTTCGTGCATGATCAGATGGCGTCAGGCCGGCGGTTCCGGGTGCTCAACATCGTCGACGACGTGACGCGGGAGTGCCTGCGCGCGGTGCCCGACACGTCGATCTCCGGGCGCCGGGTCGTGCGCGAGCTCAGCGATCTGATCGAGGAACGCGGCAGGCCGGGGATGATCGTCAGCGACAACGGGACCGAGCTGACATCGAACGCGGTGCTCGCATGGTGCGGTGAGGTCGGCGTCGAGTGGCATTATATCGCACCCGGCAAGCCGATGCAGAACGGCTATGTCGAGAGCTTCAATGGCCGGATGCGTGATGAGCTTCTGAACGAGACGCTGTTCCTCGACCTCGACCATGCCCGCACAGTGATCGCGGCCTGGGCCGAAGATTACAACCAGTCGCGGCCGCACTCGGCACTTGGATATGAGACACCGGCGGCGTTCGCCGCCGAACTGCATAAGCAATGGCCTGCGCAGCTACGCCCTTCGGGCTCCGCTGCGCAGGCCATTGCTTACACCGCGCTCATGCGCAACAAAGCTGCTGGGCTCTAATCCCGGCTGGTGGAAACCAGGGGGTCACGTCAGTCCGACGACAGCGAACTCGCGACGCCAAAGCCGAAGCGCCCCGCCGATGCGTTGAAGCTTGCGCGCGAATATTATGAAGAATGGTTCCCCAGCGCTGGCGCCTTCTACAAAATGTTTGAGTTGGCCCTTGCCGAAGGTACGAGCCAAGTTTTCCTCAAAAACGCCGCCTTCCAGCTCCACCAAACGACCGAGCGGCTCTATCACACTCTGTTGCTGACGTGCACGTTCTACACATCGCACAGCCACAACATCGAGAACCTCCGCAAACAAGGGCGGAGGCTGGATCCGCGCCTCGTCTACGTCTGGCCGGACGATACGAAAGAAGCGCGCCGACGGTTCAGTCTGCTGAAAGAGGCCTATGTGAAGGCACGCTATTCGAAATTATGCCGAGTTCGGCATAACTTTGATTATGCCGAGCGCCACACTATGCCGAGCGGGCGCGGTAGGTCCCGGCTTTCCAGCAACTTTGCGGTGATCGGCTCGGCATAGTTTTACGCATCCGATCTGGGGCAATCGATGCCGATCGGCCGCAATGAGGTCTTGCCACCGGGCGTGAAGATGGCGAGACTCCGGGGATGAAGAACGATGTCGATCATCTTCCGCCGGCGCAGCAGGAAGAACTGGCGCTAGCAACGCGGATTTTGATGGACGAATTTGCCGTCGCGATCTCGCGCGCGACGCAGCCGTGGAAGAAGAACGGCAAGGTCCGGAAGGTCATCCTCTTCGGCAGCTATGCGCGCGGCGACTGGGTCGATGAGCCCGAGAACGGGTATCAGTCTGATTATGATCTGCTGATCATCGTCAGCCACGCTGACCTCGCCGATATCGCGGAATATTGGTATGTCGCCGAGGACAAGATCCTGCGTGATGCGGCGATTGCACGGCCCGTGAACATTATCGTCCACACGCTCGAAGAGGTGAATCGGGGGCTCACTCGCGGCGAGTATTTTTGGGTCGACATCGCGCAGGACGGTGTCGCTCTCTACGAGTTGCACGGCACGGCGCTCGCCACGCCGCAGCCGCTGACCGCGGCGGATGCCTATGAAATGGCGAGCGGCTATTTTGCGGACTGGTTGGCCAAGGTCGACACGGCGCTTGAGGGGGCCGATTTTTATATCGGCAAAGGACACAAGAACGACGCCGCCTTCACGCTGCATCAGGCTGCCGAGCGGGCGTACACCTGCTTCCTTCTGGTGCGCAGCCAATATGTTCCGCGTTCGCATAATCTGAAGTTTTTGCGTTCGCTCGCCGAGGACCGGGAGACGCGGCTCGTCGAGGCCTGGCCGAGGGCAACGAAGGTCGATCGCCGGCGCTTCGAACTGGCGAAACGCGCTTATGTCGAGGCGCGCTACTCGGCTGCGTACGATATCGGCAGCGATGATCTGCAGGCGATCAGGGCGGCGGTGGCCATGCTGCGCGACACGGTTGAGACGGTGTCGCGCGAATGGCTCGATGGGCTCCGGCAGAAGGCCGACCTCTGATCGCTGCGGCGGTCCGAGCTACAGCGCGTCGAGAAAGGCCAGCAGTCGATCTTCCGGTTCGAACCGCCCGGGTCGCTTCATATTATGCGGCTGGAGCTTGGCGAGCGCGGCGGTCTTGAGTGCGATATGAGCATGGAGATAGGCCTGCGTCGTCAGGATCGACTCATGTCCGAGCCACAGCGCGATCACCGACAGGTCGACACCCGCCTGGAGCAGTTCCATCGCGGCGGTGTGCCGAAGGACATGCGGCGATACCCGCTTGTGTCGCAGCGATGGGCAATGCGCGCGCGCCGTCCGGACGTGCTTGGCGAGCAGATACTGGATGGCGTCGGGGCTGAGGCGGCCACCGTGGATGTTGGGGAACAGCGCCGATGCCCCGCCGCGTGGCGACTCCTTCAGCCAGTTCTGCATCGCAGCGCGGACCTTGCCTGCGAGCGGCGTGCGCCGTTCTTTGCGGCCCTTGCCGACGCATCGGACATGCGCGCCGGTGCCGAGCATGATGTCGCTGCGATCAAGGCTGGCGATCTCCGAAAGGCGCAGGCCCGTCTGGATCGCGAAGAGCAGCAGCATATGATCGCGGCGGCCGAGCCAGCATGTTCGATCGGGCGCGGCGAGGACCGCGTCGATCTCCGGGCGCGACAGGAAATGGACCTCGCGCTTCTCGGTGAGCTTGCCGGGGATCGCGAGAATGCGCTGAATCTGCCCGCTGCTTGCCGGTTCCTCGAAAGCGAGAAAACGGAAGAACGCCCGTATCGCCGTCAGCCGGAGGTTGCGGGTCTTGGCTCCGATCGCGCGGCCCGCTTCGAGATCGTCGAGGAAGGCGATGATGAAGGGGGCATCGAGATCGGCGAGATCGAGGTGCGAAGGCGGCTTCCCGAGCCTGCGCTGTGCAAAGCGCAACAGCAGCCGGAACGTGTCGCGGTAGGATGCGACGGTGTGCGGGCTGACACCGCGCTGATGCATGAGGCGCTGAGCGAAATACCGCTCGATCAGTGGCGCAATGGACGGGGACCGGGTCATGACGCCTGCTCCCATCGGGCATCGAGCCGCCGCGCGGCATGCTCCATCAGCTCGGGACAGGCCGACAGATACCAATATGTGCAACTGGTATGGCTGTGCCCTAGATAGGTCGACAGGATGGGCAATCGCTGCTCGACGTCGTCGCCGGCACGGTACCAGCGCAGCAGGGTGGCGACCGCATAGCTGTGGCGCAGGTCGTGAATGCGCGGGCCGCGATATGCATCGCCGGGACGGCGCAAAGCCGATCTGGCGAGCGACCGTACGAAATATCAGATGGATCGCGCTATGATTTAACGCGCGACCTTGTTCCCCGACGAAGAATGTCGGGCTGATCGGCGTGAAGCAGACTGCATCGCGGCGCTTGGCGTAATCGGTGAGCACGGCAACCGTGGTCGAATGGATCGGAACGAGGCGGGACTTGCCGAACTTGGTATCGCGGATAGTCAGAAGGCCAGCGCCGAGATCGACATCGTCATGCTTGAGCCTGAGCGCTTCACCGATCCGTAATCCAGTGACCGCAAGCAGGCCGAAAATGCAGTAATAGGTCCAGCGATGCAGGCCCTTCGCCGAGCGAACCGTCAGCATCGCATTGAGCAGGCTGCCGATCTCCTGGTCGGTATAGATATAGGGCGTTCGGCGCTGCCTTGCCGCGAGGATGTCCGTCGGCGGAATCTGGGTGCGCGGCTCGGTGCTCGACAAATGCCTGGCAAAGGCGCGGACGGCCGACAGGCGTCCCGGCCAGGTTGGCGGCCTTGCCTCCTTGGTGGCCCAGTCGAGGGCAAGCTTGGTGGTGATAATCGCCGCACCCTGTTGCTCCATGTCGGCGACGAAACGCGAGAGCAGCAGAGCCTGGCATCGCAGCTTGTATCCGAACCCGCGGCGCATGGTGATGTAGCGCTCGAGCGCGTCGCGTAGCGGGCTCATTGCACGCCTCCCGGCCATGGCTGGCTCAGGGTACGCAGGCTTGCCAGATCCACCTTCGCGTAGATGCGCGTGGTATCGTGATCTTTATGCCGCAGCACCTGGCTGATCTGGGTCAGAGCGGCGCCCGAACGCAGAAGTTCGGTTGCAAGGCTGTGGCGGAATATATGCGAACCGCGATGGGCGATATCGCTGATCCCCGCCCGCCGGAGCGCTCTCCCGGCAATATCCCTGATGCCGCTCGTCGGCGGGAATCCCGAATGCGGCGGGTAGGCCTTCAGGAAGAGCTGGCGTCTATCGGATACCGGGCGACCGCTCTGAAGATATGCGGCGATGGCGGCGCCAACATCGGGAGGCAGCGGCATGATCGCCTGTTGCCGTCCCTTGCCCTGAATGCGGAACTGCCCAGCGCGCCAGTCGATGTCATCGAGCGTGAGGGTCGCCACTTCTTGTGCCCGCAGTCCAAGCCGGGAGAGCAATAGCAGGATCGCATAATCGCGGCGCCCTGAAGCGGTGTTCTGGTCACAGTGCTGGAGCACCTGCTCAAGCTGCGCGGCCGAAAGATAGGTCGGCAGCGCTGTAAAGCGCCACTTTTTTACCGAGGGGACGCAGGCCGCAAGATCGTTCGCGATCAAGCCTTCGACCTGAAGATATCGCAGGAACGATCGGAGCCGTGAGCACATCGCCACCGCCGTCGCCGCACTGGCGTCGCGGGCACGCCGTTCGACATATCCGAGGACGTCGGCCGTTGTCAGTTGAGCGAAATCGCCAGGCCCGGTAATCGACATGTCGCGCAAAAAGGGGCGCGTGAACTTGACATAGGCCGCGCACGACCTCGCGTTGAGACCGTGCCGATGATCGAGATACGCGCGGAAGCGCTCGAGTATCTGATCGGTGGGGCTGGACGGAAGCGGTAACGCCGGAGCGACAATCTTCGCCTCGCGGAGGACCTCCACAAATCTACCGATCGCCGCCGGGTCGCCGCCCCGCAAACGGCAACCCCGATCCCCATCCTCAAAAAAGCGAGCGGCGAGCTGTTCGTTGATGTTGCGGCGATCGAAATGGCGCTCGGTCAGCCACCGGATGAAACCGTTGACGATCCTGACCGAATATCTTGCCGTGACCGTGCTGTAGCCGTCGTTGCGAAGCCGGTCCGAATACAGGTCGATGCAGTCCCTGAATGGCCCCGCCCGCAAATCGCGGATCGTCCAGCTTCCGTTCAAAAAATCATTTAGCGTCATAGCTTCCTCCTCTGCGATGGGTGCAGGGAGGAGCGTAAAACTATGCCGAGCCGATCACCGCAAAGTTGCTGGAAAGCCGGGACCTACCGCGCCCGCTCGGCATAGTGTGGCGCTCGGCATAATCCAAGCACTACCGGATCGAAGCCGACGATCTAGCGTGGCTCGGGGAACGTGTCCGAGAGTTGAGCGCGATCGTGCAGGAGGTTTGTGCCGAGCATCTGGCCGCGCTCGCGAAAGCGGTTGACGACGACCGCGCGAGACTGGACGCGCCGCCGCCGTGATGCGCCTCGGCAGCAGCTATCCCGCTTGTTATCGGCGGCTTCGCGATCGAAATTGCCGCATCGCACGATGATGACCCATCCCGTTTGTCTCGAATGCATCGGCAATGTTCACTTGCGCACCCGGCTGGCGTCCGATGCCCGGAACGCGACCTGCGCCGAATGCGGCGAAATGCGCGCGTCGGTCCCGTTCGTGCTGCTTGCCGAGCGAATTGACGAAGCTTTCCGTCCCAACTTCGAGCTCACGCCCTACGACCAAAGCCCCGGGGCCGCCGCCATCTTCGCCGACATCGCGGGTATAGGTTCCGACTTGGCCTTCCGCATCGAAGAACACCTTAGCGAAATTTACGGCGAGGACTCAGAAGGCAATCCCTACGATTATTCGACAGGTTTCAAGCGCTGCCGCACGCCCCAATTCTGGCAGGAAGAGCGGTGGGAGCGGTTTTGCAACACCCTGCGCAAGACCGCGCGGCATATCAACGCGGAAGCCATCGCCTGGCTCGACGATGTCTTTGCGGACATCGGCAATCATCGCACTAGGAACGCCGAATCAGTGATCAGGCGCGTCCTTCCCGGAGAACCGGGAAGCCACTTCTATCGCGCCCGTGTCGCGTCGAACGAAGACGAACTGCGCCGCATCTTGAGCCAGCCCGTCCTCCAGATCGGTCCGTTGCCGCCGGGCATCGGGCAGGGCGGCCGCCTCAATGCCGCCGGCATCCCGGGCTTCTATGGCGCGATCGACGAGGCGACCTGTGTCGCCGAAATCCGGCCGCCGGTCGGCGCGCAGGTCGTCGTAAGCCGCTTCGAAGTTCTGCGGCCCTTGCAACTGCTCGACTTCAGCGCGCTCGAAAATCTCGTGCCCGAGGCAAATCCCTTTGATCCCGAGTTCGAGGTGAAGCGCGACCGCGCACATTTCCTGCGTTCGCTCGGCGAACAAATTTCGCGTCCGGTCATGCCCGGCGCCGAGATGCTCGGATACGTCCCGACGCAGGTGGTTGCGGAATATCTCGAGCACCGCCTGGCGCCCCCGATCGACGGCATTCTTTATCATTCGACGCAGCGCGGCCTGACCGGTGGCAACGTCATGCTCTTCAATCGGTCGGCCCGCGTCGAGCCCTTCCCGCATCACACCCATTACATCGATCTCGACATACGAACCATCGACGTCGACGCAGATGACTACGACGACAGCATCCGTCTCGACGTGCAGGAGATCGATGCGATCCCGCTACCCGATCCGCTGGCTCCTCTGAACGGTTCCGTCCCTCAGATAGCGGCGCCCCTTCCGGATACTTTCGTCCAACCCGACATCGATGATGACCGACCCCTCAGCTTGCGTCTGATGCCAGAGGACATCGCTGTCCATGAGATCCGGGCCGTAGCCTACGAGCTTTATGCGCGGCAGGTCGTGACCTCCACGCCTTGGCCGCGTCCGCACGAATAGTACCGGCGTGGTGTTGTTGAGCGAACCGCGCTCCATCGATCGGTGATGTCCGAAGGCAAATTCGCTGGAACTGAGGCTAAATTGTAGCCCCAATCCGGTCCGCTCGAATAAGTCAAAACACGTCACGCGCGCAATATATGCCCGCCCCTCCACGCAAATATCGCGGGAGAACAGCATTGATTACCTCGGCGCTGAACGGCTCCGTTTCTCGCCTGCTGCCGGATAGACCAAAATCTCAGAAAGTCCTCCCGTTCCAACGGCGCGAACTCCCGATGTTGATTGTTGGCGATCATAAATGTTCGACAATCATACTATTTACGGGCGCGAGTGAGTTTCGTCCGGTCGTAGTAGAGCGACCGATCTATCGAGACCCGGAGCAAGACAAGCACCCGACGCCGCTGGCCTTGGACTTGCGCGGAGCGAGGCAGGTGTGCATAACATCTATCCAGCGGCCCTGCATCGCGGAGCCGCACGATCCAAATACGATCGACTGTCCATGGTCGGCCGTCACATTCTGCGCCTCAATGCCCAAGCGGGCAGGAACGCGCATGCATTGCTGAGCGGCGTTGTCCATGGTTCTCATTTCTTTTCACTCCAAGATCGATGGGCGATCGCTTGCGCGCGAGGCGAAGAGATGAGCGACGCGCCGCGTGACGGCGCCCTCTCGCCGGAAGCCACCGAACGCTGGCTGGACCGCCTGTTTCGATCGGAGGCACCGCGCCTGGCCCGCGTTAGCGTCCGCGCTCGTGGTGTAATTTCCGGTGTAGGCGATGGTGTATTCCGGGGTGGGGCATGCCCCACCCCGGAATGCGGCGTCGCTGGTGGCCACCGGGTTCATCGTTATGGTGGAGTTTGCACACTTCAACCGTGACGAAGAGGAGTTCCCGATGACCGAGGACAGATTACTGATCGAAGAGCTTGCTGCGAAGGGCGGCCAACCGGATTTTTTGCGCACCATCGCCGAGAACGTGCTGCAGCTGATCATGGAGGCCGACGTTGATGGCCTGATCGGCGCGGGTCGCCACGAACGCAGCAGCGAGCGCGCGACCTGGCGCAACGGCTATCGCGACCGTTCGCTGGATACCCGGGTAGGCACGCTGAACCTGAAAATCCCCAAGCTGCGTGCTGGGTCCTACTTTCCGGGCTTCCTTGAGCCCCGCAAGATGGTCGAGAAAGCGCTGGTTGCGGTGATCCAGGAAGCGTGGATCGGCGGGGTCAGCACCCGGCGGGTCGATGAACTCGTCCAGGCCATGGGCATGACCGGCATCTCCAAGTCCACCGTCTCCAAGCTTTGCAAGGACATTGACGAGCGCGTCCATGCCTTTCTGAAACGCCCGCTCACCGGCGAATGGCCGTATCTCTGGCTCGATGCCACCTATCTCAAGGTACGCGAAGGCGGGCGGATCATCAGCGTTGCCGCAATAATCGCCATGGCCGTCAACACCGAGGGCCGGCGCGAGATCGTCGGCCTGCATATCGGCCCCTCGGAAGCGGAGGTCTTCTGGTCCGACTTCCTGAAGGACCTTGTTCGGCGCGGTCTTACCGGCGTGAAGCTGGTCATCTCCGATGCTCACGAGGGCCTCAAGGGCGCGATCACCCGCGTCATGGGCGCCACCTGGCAGCGCTGCCGGGTGCACTTCATGCGCAATGCCCTGTCCTATGTGCCCAAGGGCCAGAACACTGTCGTCGCCGCCGCGATCCGCCAGGTCTTCCTGCAGCCCGATCAGAAAAGCGCAACGCAGGTCTGGCGACAGGTCGCCGACCAGTTGCGCACCCGTTGGCCCAAGCTCGGCGCCTGCATGGACGAGGCCGAAACCGACGTGCTCGCCTACACCGGCTTTCCCACCCAGCACCGCACGAAGTTACACTCAACCAATCCGCTCGAGCGGCTCAACAAGGAGGTCAAGCGCCGCGCCGACGTCGTCGGAATCTTCCCGAACGAAGACAGCATCATCCGCCTCGTCGGGGCTGTGCTGATGGAGCAGAACGACGAGTGGCAGCTCCAGCACCGATACATGCAGATCGAAGGCATGGCCGAACTCAACCAACCCATGATCGAGGAGGAAAATCAGCCCCTACACATCACCGCCAAAGCCGCCTGACGATGGCCCACGGCCACAGCCGAAATTACACCACCTTGACGGACGCGACCTGGCCCGCTACCTCCGGAGTGCTGTCAACAATCAAGATGAGGTGCATGACCTTGTTCAGGAGACGTTCGTCAAACTCGTCGCGTCCCCGCCACCCGCGCGGCCGCAGACCCCCCAAGCCTATTTGCTGGGGGTCGCCAGACATGTTCTGTGGCGTCGCAGGAACCGGGCGCCGCTTTGGGCCAAGGCCGTACATGTTCCGATCGACGAGGCAAATGACCTCGCGGTGGCCCCGGAGCAGGAATGGATGATCGACGCTGCGGACTTCATGCGCCGGTATGAGACGGCGCTGGCCGAGCTCCCGGAGCTTACGCGAGAGGTGTTCCGGCTGAGCCGCCAGGAAGACCTCACCTATTCACAGATATCAGAGAGGCTGGGCATCACAGTCCGCGCAGTCGAACTTCAGATGCTGAAGGCCATCAGGTATCTCGATCACAGGGTGAACTCCGATGATTGAACAACGTCGCAACCCTTTTCAAAACAATCAGCTCCATCGCGAGGCGACCGAGTGGTTCGTCAAAATGCGCGGGGACGAAGCCGAAAGCCACCGCCCGGATTTCGAGCGGTGGCTCGCACGCGGCGCCCTCCATCGCACCGCCTATAATCGCATCGCCAATCTATATTCGGCCGGAAAACGAGTGGATTGGGACAATCTTCCGCCCGCGCGACCGGTCCGCGGCGCGGCCAAGCGCCTCTGGATGACGGGGATCGGCGCCGCCGCGATCGTGGGGTTCGTCGCCTGGCGCACTGTCGCCGTCCCAATGCTGCCGAACGATAGCGGTATCCATTCAGCGTCAATCGAGGCGACCCGAAACCTCGGTGCGGTCCAGTATGCTACACGCCTCGGCGAAATCCGTACGGTCAAGCTTCAGGACGGCTCGACGCTGATCATCGACACCGACACGCTTGTGACCGTCGACTTTAGCGAGACCATTCGGCGTCTAAGGCTCGAACACGGCCGCGCCCGCTTCGAGGTCGCACATGAGGCCCGACCATTCATCGTCGACGCCGGCGAGGTGGCGGTGCTCGCACGCGGCACGGTCTTCGACATAGCTTATGTCAACGGGCAGGAGGTCCAGGTCCACCTGATCAGAGGGGCGGTCGACGTCATGCGCCGAGGCGGTGCGCGCGGGGCGGAGGCAACTCGACTCAATCCGGGGGAGGGGCTGCTTTATGATGGTGGCGCGACGCCCCGGCTCTCACCGCCGCAGGCTGAGCCCGCCGATGAATGGCCAACCGGTATGGTCGAGTTCCGGAAGGCGCCGCTGTCGGACGTCATCGCCCAGATGAACCGCTACGCGGTTACGAAGGTCAGGCTGGCCGATCCGACGCTCGGCACGATCGAGGTCTCGGGCGTGTTTCGGATCGACGATCCAGAAGCGCTTTCCGTGAACCTCGCGCAGCTGCTTGGATTGGAGATCCAACGCGCGTCGGGAGAGATAATTCTCACGCGCAGGATGAAATAATCTCGCTTCCAACGTGGATGTCAAAATCCAAAGCGTCCTTACCATGTTCGAGCGGGATTTCGTCCGCTCCAGATTGATAAAGTGGGGGGAAAATCCATGACATTTCGCACCGGTGTGGCGAGCGCGCTGCTCGCCACAGCAGCCATTCTCGCGCCTGCTGCGCCCGTCGCCGCTCAAGTCGCCGCGACCGCCAACTACGACCTTCCGGCGCAGGATCTGGAAACGTCGCTGCGCGCGGTGGCAAGGTCATCTGGTCACCAGATCATCATCGCGTCCTCTGCCGTGGAGGGGCGCACTGCGCCAGCACTGAAGGGACAGTATTCATTCGAGCAAGCAGTACGCGCGCTTCTCGCTGGAACGGACATTCCGATCCAGATCACGCAGAGCGCCATTCTGATCGGGGATTCGGGATCTGCGGTGGCTGCCCCAGCCGACAACCAGGTCAGCGACGAAGATGCAATCACCGTTACGGGCTCGCGTATCAAGGGCGGAAGGCTGGCCTCCCCTCAAATCACAATCAACCGTGAAGGAATAACCCGCGCCGGCTTCGGGGATATGGGAGAAGCCCTGCGGGCCCTGCCGCAGAATTTCGGCGGCGGACAAAATCCAGGTGTAGGCCGTGGCGCCGTCGCGGGCGGCCTCACCAACCAAAATGTGACAGGCGGCTCGGCGGTCAATCTGCGCGGAATCGGCGCAGACGCGACATTGACGTTGCTCAACGGTCACCGCTTGGCGTTCGGCGGGCTCGCCCAAGGCATCGATATCTCCGCTATCCCTATTGATGCGATCGAGCGCGTCGACATCGTGCCGGACGGCGCCTCCGCGCTCTATGGCTCGGACGCCGTCGCTGGCGTCGTGAACGTCATTCTCCGGCGCTCGTTCGACGGCCTTTCGCTGCGGACCCGGCTCGGTTCGTCGACCGACGGTGGCGGCTTCTCGCAGCAGTATCAGGCCGCCTTTGGCCAGCAGTGGCAAGGAGGTGGCTTACTTGCCGCCTATGGCTATCGGCGGGACGCAAGAATCGACGCAGCCGATCGAGACTATACGACCTATCTCGGGGAGCCTTTTCCGCTGATCCCCGGACAGTCAAATCATTCGCTCACTCTCAGCGCGAACCAGACGATCGCGGGCGGCGGCGAGTTCAGCATTGACGCCAATTATAACAAGCGCAAATTCTCGGTGAACCGCTTGGCCGCCGGCGTTCTGCAACGATCGAACACCGATGACGAGACTTTCGCGGTCGCGCCGAGCCTTTTGCTTCCCGTCGGCCCCGCCTGGCGTCTTTCGATAACGGGCGTTTACGGCGAAACGCGGACGAATAATTTCACTGCCGGTTTCTCGGGAAATACGCAGCTCTATGCAAGTGGCCTTTGCTACTGTCACCGGATCTACGGTGCCGAAGGCTATTTCGAGGGCCCGGTCTTCGCCATTTCGGGCGGCACTGTCCGTGCGGTCGTCGGCGGTGGTTTTCGAAGCAATCGCTATCAGGCGATCGGCGTGACGTCGAGGAATGGTGGGAGCGAACAGGATCGCTTTCTGTTCGGCGAGATTTCGGTCCCCTTGGTCTCCGGGCTCAACGACGCGCCGTGGCTTCACGCTCTCACCCTCTCCGCCGCTGCGCGATACGATAGCTACAAACTCGCGGGAGACGTCCTTACTCCGCGCTTGGGGCTCGTCTACAGCCCGAGCGCTGCTGTCGATTTCAAGGCATCCTGGGGCCGATCTTTCAAAGCGCCGAGGCTCAGCGATCAGTTCGAGAGGGCAGGGGGTATTTTGTTCCCGCCAAGCTTCTTTCTCGGGTCCAATGCTCCGCCGGGATCAACCGCGCTTATCCTCGCAGGCGGATCGCGCGATTTGCGGCCCGAGCGCGCCACGACCCAGTCCTGGTCGGTTGATATACATCCCGAGAGCGTTCCGGGCCTTTCGGTCGAGCTTTCCTATTTCCGGATCAATTATAGGGACCGCGTTCTGGCCCCGATCGGAAATTATTCCGACAGCCTGAATGCTATCTATTCGGATGTGGTCATCCTGAATCCCACGCTCGATCAGGTCAACGCGGCGATCGCAGGCACCGATTTCTTCCAGAATGCAACGGGTGGGGCCTTCGATCCGGCCAATGTCGCCTATCTGGTCAACAATTATGTCCGAAACGTTGCGTCGCAGAAGATCAAAGGCGTCGACGTCACCTTGAGTTACAGCACGCCAATGGCAGGTGGGCAGCTCGCGGCGTCAGTCGGCGGAAGCTGGATCGAGAGCCGTCAAAAGAACAGTCAGAGCACGAACTATTTCGATCTGGCAGGCACCGCCTGGAATGCGCCGCACCTACGTTTTCGTGGCAACATCGGATGGAGCGGTTCTGGCTTCGACCTGTTCGCATACTCAAATCTCATCGGCGGTGTGGAAGATCGTCGCAGGCTTCCCTACCGCGATGGGAAATCCATGCTGACCTTTGATCTATCGGCAAGCTACACGCTCGCGAGCAACAATCCCTGGTTGGACGGTCTCAAAGCCCAGCTGACCGTCAGCAACCTCTTCAATCGGAGACCACCCTATCTGCAGCCTGCGGCGTTCGCAGAACCCTATGACTCGACCAACTATTCTCCGGTTGGCCGTTTCATCGCTCTTTCGCTGTCGCACAGGCTTTGATCTGCGCCATGAAACAGTTGAGCCGCGCGTGGACCCAGCTGGCGTTGTGCCTGCTCGCCAGTATTTCCGTGGCAACGGATCGAGTTGGCGCGACGCCGGTCCAGGCAGATACGCCTTTGATCTGCCGCGGCATCGTCCCCATCCCCCGCGCGGCTTCCGAAAAACGCGCGGTCCGCCCCGACGATCTTATAGGGCTTCGAGATTTCGGTTCGAGCGCGGTCTCCGAAACATTCGCGCCCGGCTTTGCTATGTCGCCGGATGGCACCAAGCTGGCTGTCCAGCTTCGGAGGGCCGATCCAGCGGCAAATGATTATTGCCAAGCGGTGCTCCTGTTCGACCTGAATTCTCCAACCGCGCCGCCGGTGCTGTTGGACGCGGGAGGAGAATATATTCGGGAAGTGTTGGACGTTTATGGTTTGAAACGCTTCCCGAGGGGGATGGCGGCCGCGCTGACGCCAAAATGGTCGTATGACGCTGGCTGGCTCGCTTTCCTGCGCCGGGAGCAAGGCGAAACGCGGCTGTACGTTCTATCGCCGGCGACTGGCCAGTCACGGAGCTTCTCCAAGGCCGGGGCCGATGTGAGGGATTTTACCTGGAATCCCCGCGAGGCCATTCTATCGGTGGATTTCGTTTCCCATGGTTCTCCCGAGCAGGAACGCTTCAGGGCCGAAGGGCTCTCGGGCTATCGGTATGATGCCCGTTTTTGGATGCTGGCGACGACCGAGCCTTTCGAAGAGCAGGCGCTCGAGATCGAAAGATATCGGGTCGATCTATCCGACGGCTTGCATTGGCAAGATGCGCCCCTAAAAAGGCTGCCCGCGGACGCGGCGGGCGCTGTCACGGCAAGCGATGAGGCAGAGATTGTTACCGATCCGTTGCCGGTCGGCGCCTATCGTTCGCGCGTGCGCGCGACGGTCAAAGGCAAGCCTGTCCCTTGCGAGGAAGAAGCATGCACCGATGTAAGCGCCGCATGGATGGAGGCCGCGTCCCACCGTGTCGTCTATCTACGCCGCCAAGGCTATGCAGGCGCTGCCACGGGAATCTATGTATGGCAACCGGGAGTAAGGCCACCGAGACAAATTGCTGAGACGGAAGACGCGTTCACAGGCTGCCAACTCGCGGCGCAGTTGATCTGCGGACGCGAGACGTCCCTACGTCCCCGCGACGTCATCGAGATAGATCTTGAATCGGGCGAGACCCGCCCGCTTGCCAACCTCAATCCCGAATGGGACGCGTTAATGCCAGGTCCGGTCACCCGCCTTCGCTGGGTCAATCGGTTTGGGCTGGAGGGCATAGGCGACCTCGTCCTGCCCCCTGGCGCGCAGTCGCGCGCGCCGCTGCCGCTGGTGATCGTCCAATATAACACGCGTGGCTTCTTACGGGGCGGCGTAGGAGACGAGTATCCGATCCAAGCGATTGGGGCCGAGGGCTTCGCCGTCCTTAGTATCAGCCGCCCGCTCGACTATGGAGTGGCAATGGCGCGCGCCAGAAAATTGGTGTCACCGGAAAAGATTGTCGAACTGCGCCTCGACCGGGCCAGCGCGCATGACTCGCTGCTCCAAGGCATTGCCGAAGCGAAGCGTGTCGCTGCTATCGACGGTAACCGCATCGCAATCACTGGCCTAAGCGACGGTGCGTCTTCGGCGACATATGCGCTCATCAATTCGCGGGTCTTTTCCCTGGCCCTGCTGAGTACATGCTGCGAGGATCCACAGATCACGATGACATCGATCGGTCCACGCTACGAGCAATGGATGAATGATCGGGGCTATTATCTTCCACCGGGGAAAGACCAGCGCGGCTGGAAGCGCACAAGCGTGGCGATGAATGCCTCGAAAATCTGTGCGCGGATCGTCATTCAGACAGCCGACCGTGAGGCACGCATGGCGCTGGCCTCTTTCGCCGCGCTGAAGCAAGCCGGGGTTGTCGTCGATATGTTCGTCTTCCCCGACGAGTATCACAATAAATGGCAGCCGGCCCACCGCGACGCCGTATATCGGCGATCGATCGCGGAGCTGAAGCGTTGGGCAACGGAGCCGATGCCGAAATGCGGGGCGCGTCGCTAAGCGTTGCACCAAGTCTCAATATCGTGCAGCCGCATGAGCCGATACAGGCTTTCGATCCGGTAGGACCCATCATTTTCGAGTTCGCGCCCGATAGCGTCAGCGTCGATGAAGCCCTGCCGCGCAAGCTGGCCATCCAGCAGTTTTGCGCGGATATGGCCCCGCTTTTTACACATGATATCGCGTTGCAATTGGCCAAGGCCACCTTTCGATATTCGCCAGATCGCCATCGTGGGGAGTTCGCCTTCCATCGCCAATCTCGCGATCAATCGGTTCCTTCCTCCGCCGAGCCAAAGCCAACTCGGTATCCGCAAGCAAGCCTCGACGAGCGGCTGCGACAGTAACGGAAAGATGCCCTTCATGCGGTCCGAGCGAGCAAATCCGTTGATGCTCGATAGCGAGCGGTAAATGCCGTGCACCTGCTCAACCTTGCCAGGCAATGGACGCAGCCGAGGGGGTGGGAGGGGCGACGCGCCTTGCTTCACCTCCAGTGCATCGCTCACAAATTCCCGGTTCGCGGTCATTCTGTCCGCCGGACTTCCCCGCCAGAGCTTCTTGCCGGATTTCGATATGACGTCCCATACATTGCACTGCGCGCTGCGTGCTACTTCAAATGCCATCCGCGCCGCACCCGGGGCGCGGCCGCGAGACCGCAATGCGTCGACAACGGGCGCCGAGCTCTGAAGATGGCAAAAGACAGAGTCTCCGCCGCCGCCATTGAGGAAGGTGGTGGCGCCGATGTCTGAGGCGATCTTATAGGCGCTATGATCCAGCGCCTGGACAAAGGCCCGCGCATAGGGGCGAGGGAGATGGCCGCGGGCGCATCGGTCCAAATCGATATCCCCAGCCTTTGGCATTCCTTCCTTAAGCGCGAGTCCTAGATGATCGGCGACGCCTCGTGCGAAATGCCGTTCGTCGCCCTCGGTCCCAGAGTCGAACAAGTTTATGCCCGTGGCCTTCATGCCCGCCGCGCCGCATGCCGCGGCGACGATAGATGAGTCGAGGCCGCCCGAAAGATCGATGGCGTAATGCGTGCCGGGTGTCTTGCGCGCGGCGACACAGCGGTGAATCTCCTGCCTCACAAGTTCGATCGCCTCCCGAGACTCCCAGATCGAGACGTCCGCTTCGGTAAAGCGCCACGGATCCCAAATTGCTTCAACGGAAACCGCACCGGGCGGCCAACGCCCGCACTCGCCCGACCGGATTTCACCTATTCCGTCGATGCAGGTTTTGCCGCAGCTTACGTCGTCCCAGAGAATGGCGTGCGCGATCATATCCCAGTTCAGACTTCGATGGCTTCCAGCTATGCCGAGCAGCAAAGCGGCGTCGGACGCCATCAGCAGGCATTCATCCCAAGGCATGTAATAGAGATTGAGACTACCGCAGGGCGAATGCAGAAACCGCAAATCCCCATCACCTCCAAAATATATGGCGACATAATCTCCCCACATGTCCATCGACGCCCGGCCATCTCCAACAATGCGCGCCGCCTCACTGGCGGTATGCTGGCTGTCACATGTCTGGGTTGGGGTCAGCCGGCGAAAGGCGTCTCCGATCAAGGCACCTCCACTGGCGCCGAGAGCATTTACTTTGATATCGCCCGATGTCAGGACGACCAGCCCATCGGCCACGACAGAAGGCGTAAGACCTAGGGATCGAGCTCGTTCGACACCCCGTTCGAGCCGGTCTTTATGGGCGGTCGATGGAATCGCGATCGCGGCGAAGCCCCGGGTCATTCGATCACCCGGAGCGCAGTAAATAGGCCTGTTTGTTCGATTGTATCGTTCAGCACCACTTGGCCTTGCTGCAACCAGCAATGAGCCCGAAAAGGATTTAATCGCGCGGCGAAAACCAGCGCCGACGCGTGTCCATGCTGGGCGAGCAATCGGTGCAGCGCGAGGGACCGCACAAGGCAAGCCCGCGATCCCGACAGGACCCGGTCCACCATCTCGGAGGCAGCAACGATTTGGCCCGGGGTCGTGCCCGGCGATAATCGGGCGGCGCTGTCATTCGCGGCTTCCACCCGACGGAGAAGCGTTTCGAAACTCTCGGTTGTCAGGCGGCATCGGGTCAGAAGAAGCGATGCCAATGCCGAGCCGACAAGTCGGAGGGGTGCGTCTTCAAAACGACTCATCGCTGAAAGCTCGATGCTCGGCTTTTCGATCAGGCGCCCGCCGCGTAGGCGCTCGTCGCCGTCGCTGTCCTGCCATCCCCAATCGCCGATCTGCTTCAGGATCATTGGCGGAACGGCGGCGTAGTCACCCGACTTCAGCGCGCCGGCAATGTCGGACCCCATCGCCGTATAGCGATTGCGCCTGACGTCCAGAAAGATCGTGCGCCCGTCAATGTCGCAGCTCGAGACCCACGATGGTAGCATGCGCGCTCCTCGCAAGAGGGGGCTGGCGGACAGACCGTCCGCCAGCCCGGACGGGCATCAATCGACGATGATCCCGAGCGGGGCCCGCGGATCGGGCGAGTCGGGGAAAGCGCCGAGAGGGCCGCCGTGGGTTTCGTCGGTGACCGCACCGAGATCGATCAGCTCGTCGTCGCGATAGTCGAGTTCCTTTTTCATGGTAGGTTCCTTTCACATCCAGCTGCTGGGTCGCAGCATCGAAAGGATCACCGCGCGGCGGCATATATCCAAACATATATGGTCCCGCTTCTGACCTATATATCCGATGCTTAGGTCCAATATGGATAACGCCGGCTTTACGCGTGCCTCGATGGTGGGATCGCGCCCACGATTTCAGGCAGATGGCGAAGCCGGCGCTTGTGGTACGCGATGAGAGAGCGCCGCACCGATGGTCGCTCATCGCGCCTGATTTGGCCAAGCAGCGCCGCGAACTCGCGTTGCAAACCGCTTAATCTGCTCTCTTCGGCCCGTCGAACCCGACGCATCTGATCATTGAGACTCTGCACGCGCACCAGGAAATATGGGTTGCCGGTCCGCGCCGCGAGAAACTCGAACAATCGCTCGATCGCAGGCGCTCGATTGGTTGCGTCGCGCTCGTCGAATGCGAGGGGCGACGAGGCGCCCACCTGGCACGCCGCCGCGTCGAGAATGGTGCACTGCGCGATCGCATAGAGATGCCGGACCGCCGTTTCGTCCAGTGCCGGAACCTCGAACCCGCCTCGCACGGGCATGATGAGAAGGCCCTCGCCGACGAGCCGCAGCATAGCTTCGCGCACAGGCGTCGCGCCGGCCTGATAACGCTCGACAAGATGAGGGATCCGCACGCGGCCTGGCGGTAACTCCCCCTCGACAAGATCCAGCTTGAGGGCCGCATAGGCCCGTTCACTCAGTCCATGGTCCGCGCCCATGTCCGATACCCCTTATTGGGGAACCCGTCAGGCTGCTGGCCTGCCAGGCCTGCGCGAAATCCCGTCAGACGGTGACCGAACCCCGAGGGCACCCACCGCCGCGGCCAGTTTGCCGCAGCGCCGAGCATCGGTCATTCGCGCGCGGTTGCAATGACATTTGGTCTCATATTGCGACCATATATGCTCCGCAGCGGGTGGCAGGGCAGGGTGAATTTCCCGAGGCCGCGGTGCAGCGCCGGGCGGCATCGGGACGAACACATCTCCCCGACTTCACCCTGTTTGGAGGAGTGGAGGCTTGATTTCGCGCCGGTAGCCAGCTTCGCCGAGCACGCGAGCCATCTCCCGCAACATGTCTTCCATCGACGCCTTGCCCTCGGGGGTCAGTTCCAGCCCGAGCATCCGCTTGTCCTTCAAATGGCTGTAGCGGACGGCGAGGCCGCGCGACGTGAGCTTCTCGATATAGCGAAGCCCGGTTGTCTGCGGCACGTCGGCGGCAACGCAGGCATTGGTAACAGTCGTGAGCTGGCCACGCTGCGAGGCGACATAAAGGTCCAGCATCATATCCCAGATCGGATCGGCGAAGAGGTCACTTGCCGCGGCCATGTATTTTTGGCGTGCGCGGCGTAGCCGGTATACCGCCTGGCAGAGCCGGGCGAGGCCTTCGGCGTCTAGCTCGTCCATTGTCTTTCTCCGGGACGCGCTTGGGCGCGGTGGCGCTCAAGGGTCCATCCAAACTCTGGTCCGCCAAGGCGCTTGCGGCGATCGTGCCGCAGCGTGCCGATCGCAAGTATCGCGATCATCGGATAAGAGATCTTGCCCACGATCCACCAATAGGCGACGGGCAGGATCCCTGGGCTATAGGCGCTGGCACCATGGGCGGCGACTGCCACCAGCTGGAATGCCGCAAGCCACATCGGCCAAAACCGGTCGGCAAAATTTGCGAGCAGACACAACGCCACAAACAGACCGAAATCCACGAGGAGCAATTCCCACTGCGTTCCCCTGAACGACGGTCCGTGCGAGCCCACCCATAAAGTCGCGAGCATCGCGCCGAACATTGCGGCCGCCCCGAGCTTCTCCGGGGCGCCGCCCCGCCACTGGGCATAGCCAGCAGCGAGGGTGAGCAATCCAATAAAGACCGCAATGACAATCATGAGGTTGCAAGGAGCCCTTCCGCCCTTGCTGTCATGCGGCAAGGCCGATCGGGGTCGCTTCGCGCGCGGCCGGCCGCTTGATCACATCGCCGAAAGCTTCCGGATCGATGCCGAGCTTCTGCGCCATGACCTCGAGCTGACGATGGCCTTCGGCCATATAGCCGATGGCACCGCTCACGGAGAGTTGAGCGTTGCTGATCGCCGAGAGGATCTGGTGCCCGGCGACGGGCGAGAGATTTTCATGCGACTGCGCGGCTACCACCGCGCTCGCGAGGCGCCCGCCTTCCGAGAAGAGCCGCTGCAACAGATTTTCGTAGCCGAATAACGCGTCCGTCAGCTCCGCCACATGGGCGTCCGGTGCGGCGACGTCATCGGAGGATCCTTGAAAGGACTTCGAGGCCAACTGCGAGCATCCCGAAGCCGACGGCGAGCGCGATCCCGAGCTGGGCGATCCAGAAGAAGCGGAGGAATGGACTGAGGTCATTGAACGGGACTCCCTTGGTTCGAAACGGAAGCGACTGCAGCCATGTGAGAGGCCTGGCTTCCGACGACCCGGATGTCCTGTCAGGTCGGCTTTCGACTACCCCCGTATTTTCCAACTCGAATTTCCGAGGGGTGCCTGCCGCCGCCTCAAAAGCGTGCAGCAGCTCAGCAGCATGCCGGCGGTTGCGCGCCTGCAATGTCGAGATCGCCTCGGTGATATAGGTGTCGACCGTGCCAACGCCGAGGCCGAGCTCTGTCGCGATCTCCTTCGACGTCTTACGCCGATAGACCCGGCGCAGGCACTCCCGTTGCCGCGGGCTCAAACGCTCAAACAGGTCCTCGGCGCGCGAAGAGTCACCTTTACTAGACTCCATCGCCGGACGTGCTGCCAACAAAATTCCGTCCGACAACTCTTCCCAACGACCCGTCCCCTTCGCCGATTCCATGATGGCAAGCCCGCCGGGCTTACAGACCCGTTTTAGCGCGCGTTGCTCATTGCGACGACGACTCTAACGGCAATAGAGGTAGCACTAAACCCCGCTGACAGAAATCTGTAACAATCTTACTCCTGTATTTCTTGTATTAATTGCCGCTCCATTCGGACGCATCTGAAAGCGACAAATGCGAAAGAAGAGGTGGAGAAGAGTGTCCTGAGCCGGGGGCAGGAGCTGATCAGGGGGGCGGCCAGCTTCCTAATCTGCCCACCACGACGGCCCCTGACGGAAGTCTTCGACCGCCGCCACGACCGGGCCGTCGGGCGCATCCGCGACATAGGGTGACACGAGCGCGCGCAGCCGGCGCTGCCCACGGTACATGGTACCGCCGACGCGCCCGCGCGCTTCAAGCAGATGCTCGAGCCACAGCAAATCCTCGATCATCTCCACAACGCCGCGGCCCGCGAGGCAGAAATAGATGCAGCGCTGAAAATCGTCGCCGTCCGGGTTGGAGAGGAGCGAGGTGAGCTTCCGCTTTCCGCCTGCCGCGCCTTCATGAACCCAGATCACGGCTTCGCGCAGTTCGCGCACCGAATAATAGGCATCCTCTAGATGCATCGCGAGCGACGCATTCGCAATCATGCGGCGCGTCGGACGATTGGCTTCGTCCAATGCCGCATCCAGCAACACCACATCGCAGTCGAACGGATCCAGAAAGAGGGTCGAAGGCGCGGTCATCATAAATCTCCTGCGCCGGGGCCATATCATGAACACACCCTCCATCCATTCCGCCGGAATCAAGATCATGCTCGGACTGCCGCACCTGCGAGACGGGCCGCTGCTCGCTCGGGCCCGGGCGCTAGGCCAACCGGTCCTTGTCTCGGCCAACGCCTTTTCGCGCTGGTCGCGCCGAAGCGGGGTTCGCGAATGGGCCGGCTGGTCGACCGGCTCGTTGCGCAACGCCTCGGGCCTCCACAGCCTGAGTCTCGACAGCGCGGGGTTCACCGCGATGGTCGCCTATGGCGGCTATCCCTGGACGATCGACGACTATCTTGATCTGGTAGCCGCCCATCCCTTCGCCTGGTGGGCGAGCCTCGACTATTGTGTCGAGCACCAGATCGCAGCCGACCGCGACGAGGTTCTCGACCGGATGTCGCGAACGATCCGGGCGACGATCGAATGTCGAATCCGCGCACGCGACCGGGGTATCGCGGCTCGCTTCCTGCCCGTTATCCAGGGGAGGCGCCCGCAAGATTATGAACGATGCGCGGACGCCCTCAGTCTCACGATCGAGAGCTCGCCTCTGATCGGGGTGGGGAGCATGTGCCGCCGACCGATCCATGGTCCCGAAGGCCTCGTCGCCGTCGTCGATCATCTCGACCAGATCTTGCCTCGCGGCAAGCTGCTCCATCTCTTCGGTGTGAAAGGCGAGGCGCTTCCGTATCTCACGAGGTTCGCGGGCCGGATCGCGTCGATCGACAGCCAAGCTTACGGGATCGGCGCCCGGATTGCCGCCCGCCGCAGCGGTCATGCCAAACCGGAGCATTTCGTCGCAGAGCATATGGCGCATTGGCTCATCGCGCAGCAGGCCCGCCTTCGCGCGATGCCCCGCGCACTCCCGATCGAGCCTGTCATCCCGGCCGATCCCGCGCCTGCCTGCCCGTGGCAGGCGGCCATCTCGCAGGCCCGCGCGGAGATCCGCGCGCTCATCGAACATGGGGAGCTCGACCATGACGCGATGACCACAGGCTGGATCGAACAGTGGGCGGCCGACATCTACCGCGACCAACGGAGCGATTGAGCGAGGGGAGGGGGAGGAGGGTGTCGGCTCGGGGCAGTGGAAGCGATGCTTCGCCCCGCGAGGCCGCGACGCCACTTCGACCAAGGACGATCCTCATGCCCCTCCACAAACGCCGCGATTTCGCCGATCTTCAGTCGCGTGCCCGCGCCGCACTCGAAACGCCCGCCGACCTCAGCCCCGCGGATCGCGAAGCGCTCGTCGCCGACCTGGCCGAGGCCGAGGACCGACTTCGCCTCGATTCTGTCCCCTGGATGGTCGACATCCATGTTGCCCATATCGACCATCCCCATGGCACCAATCTTTATGCAGCGTTCAGCCGCGATGCGCTGATGCGCGAGGTCGCCGATTATTGCCGCGAATATTGGTGCGAGGTTTCCGACGAGCGTGACCCCGCCGACCTTGACGATGACGAGATCGCTCGCAGCTACTTCGACGCGCACCCAAGCGAATTTCTCCAGTCTGACCGTGTTGCGATCGAAGCGACGGAGGCGGCAATCCCGGCCGTTGATCCGGTTTGATCGCGCGGGCCCGGCGCGCCGAGGTGCGCAACCCGGTAATCGCCTTGCCCGCGGTCCGCGCGCTCGCAGCGCTCGATCCCGCGCTTCGCGCCTTGCTCGCCGCCCTGTTGCTCGACCTTCAACGCGACGCCCGCGCCCGCGCCGACCATAGCTGGAAAGCGCGCAAGGCAGTCATCGCGGCCTATTGGTCCGCGGTCGCTGTCTATGCAGGACATATAGCGCGCTGCGTCTCTCCCGCCGGCAAGCGCGGGCGCACGCCTTTCGTGCTCGTTCAACCGGGATTTCCCGATCAGGCCGTAGGGAATTGGGCTGACGCCTCGTCCGCCTTTTCGGCGCGCCGCGAGATGTCCGGGCTCGGCGCAAGCGAGTTTCCCGAAGGGGCACTACACCTCGCCGGGGTCGCGATCGCGCGGGTCAGCTACAATGGCCGCATCTGGCCACTCGGTGAATGGACACGTCGATCCGAGCCGATTTACGACAATAGGGACCCACCAAGCGGGCGCGAAGATCGGGCGGCAAAGGGGAGGGGGAAGGGAGGGGCGAGCGGACCAGCTGCTCAGGCCCCGGAGACCCCCGAATGACCTATGATCTTGCCTTCAGATTTCAGCAGGTCCTCGATCCCAGCGCGCTCGTGACCATCGCGGCGACGCTCCATGCGATCGACGCCGCGATCAGCGACGGCCGCAATGCCGGCGTCGCGGTCGAAAACGACCCGGCCGTCATCCTCCTCTGCCGGCATCTGAGCTCGGTCTGCGCCAGCCGCGGCGAGGATGTGGCCCTGCGCCAGGCGTGTCTCGAACGGATCGGGGACCTGCGTGCCAAGCCGGCGCTCCGGACCCTCGCGGTGCGGGGTGTCGCCTATGACGAGGCGGCGAAGCGCCTCTTCCACGCCGAAGGCCGCATCGCGCTGCGGAGGCTTGCCGACGCCCTCGCTCTTGCGCCCGATCAGTTCGAGGTTCGCTCGAACAAGGGCGGCCCGGCAGTCTCGGGCGAGATCACGCTTCACGCCGACACGTTTTGGATCCAGCTCTCGCTCGGGCCGTTCGGACCCGGCCGCGAGATTTGCTTCCGCCGTGTTCATGGCCGCGACGACCATGTCGGCGAACGCAACTACTGGGGATCGGTGAGCGAGCTTCTCGCGCCCGATCGCCTTGCCGAGCGAATCTACCGCGACCTTCGGCTCGACCCGGCCACGCCCAGCGCGCCCCGCCTCGTCGCCTGACACCCTTCGCCACTGCGGCCAGATCGCCGCTCAGTCCCACTTCCTGTTCAACAACGCCGATGGAGATCCCGATGACCGCCAAGCCCATGTTCGCAGCCCGCCACAGCGCGCACGTCGAATTCCTAAGCGGAGACGACGTCTTCGCCGCCGAGACACTGGCTTTTGACGTGAAGGCCGGTGAGAACGCCGAGGCGGCCGCCGCGACCGCCGCCGAAGCAAGCCACTATTATGACGATCGCGTGCCCGATCTTCGTTACCGCTTGCAACTCAACCCCGACGAGACGTCCTCCGAACCCGGTGAGAAGCCGGTCTGCAAATCCTGCGGCGCGGACAGGATCTCCCGCGATGCCTGCGTGCGCTGGGACATCAAGAACCAGAGCTGGGAGCTTTCGGGCATCTATGATTCCGTCACCTGCGACTTTTGCGGTGCCGAAAGCGACTCACTCGCGAGCTGGATTCCGGTGGACCGCGAGACCGCGACCGAGCGCTTTGTCCGCGAAGTCGCTGCGCGGCTCGGTCGCCCCGAACTGGCCGGCGACCCGCATTTCGAGGAGGTCGTGCTCGGCCATTTCGTCGCTGCATCGTTCGACGAAGCCCTCGCAGCCTGGAGCGCCGCCGAAGCGCGCAACCGGTGACAGCCGCTTTCGACCCGGCCAGCGTCGACACCTGGATCGCGCGGGGCCGCGCGCCGGATCATGCGTCGCTCATCGCGGATGCGTGGCTTACCTTTCCCGACCTCGCGCCGGACGCTCCGCTCGAGCTACGGATGGCGCGTTCACACGCGCGCGTCGCGGCGATGCGGCCCGTCATGGAGGCGGTCCGCATCGCGACGGACCAGGCACGGCAGTCGGCGAACTTCGCTTTCACCGAGCGCCGCATCGCAGCCGGCGAAGGGGACGAGCGCGATCGGGCGATCCTGCGGGGACGCGACCGTCACGGGCTCGACTGGGACGCCGCCGTTCAATTTGCCCATGGCTGGTACGCAGCGCGAGCGGGCTGGGAAGCTCGACCGCCCTGCGAAAGGTCGGATGAGACGCACACGGCGGCCTATATGACGGGCTTCCGCGCCGGCGGCGGCGACCCCGACGATCTCTTCGACGCCGCGAGACGATCGCTGCTGGGCGCGCCCGACGCGCCCAACGAGCCTCTGCGGGCCACAGTTCGCGGGCGACCGCTGCCGAGCAGTTGGCCGCAACCGGGCGACGCCGGTCTGCCGGCGCGCTCAAGCCGGCGTCTCCTCATCCTCGGCGCCCCGGAAACGGGAATGATGGTCGGCGACCACGGCACATCCGAACTCTCGGCCGAGCTCTTGACCCTGGTCCGGGCCGACCCGGCGAGCCACGAGTGCCTCATCATGACGGTATCGGGAACAGGCTTCACGCTTCTTCCGGCTGCGGGCAGCCCGCTCGTGCCACTGGACACCGCCGAGGCCGCCCGCCTGTCCACCGATCCGGGCACGGCCGACAGATTGCGCGCGCTGGTCGGAGCCCGTGAGTTCGACGACATTCTCGTCGCCGCTCAGGGTCCATATCTGGCGCTCGTCGATGCCCACCATGCTGCCTTGCCGCTCTGCCGGTCGATGGAGCGCACACGCAACAGCTTGCGCCTCCAGCGCGCACAAATGCGGACCTGGCTCGCGCGCGGCATGGCGGCGGGCGAGAGCCGCGGGGCGGGGCACATCCGCTGGGGCAAGGCGATCAAGGGCCTGGTCGGGCGACTTGGCGAGTTCACCGCGCGCTACACGGGCAAGGTTGCGGGGAAGGGCCACCGGATCATCGTCGAAACCGGCGACCGCGAACCCGCGACCGGCTTTTGGACCTCGAGCGGCGAGCCCCTTCATCGGAGAGTTTCATCTCCAACCGCGCCCATCTTCGCGCCGCCATGACCGAACGGCTGCGCGCCTTCGGTGGCGCAACCCGCCTCACGCACGCAAGGAATAGCTGAATGCCGAAGAGTGAAGCTCATCAACCGGAACCGGACGGCGCCCCGCGCCCCGCCGCGATCACCCGGCACCTCGATTTGACGGAGGACAGGTTCCTCGAACGTTTCGTGCCGATCCCAAACCCGTTCGATGCGACCGCGGACTTCGACTTCGGCGACGGCGGCTGCCTCTTCGCGCCCACTGGACGGGAGCTTGAATTTGTTCGCGGCCAACCGGCCGAAAATATCTGGACCATTGTCGAAGGCGATGATGGCATCGAGATCACCAACGGTATGCATTTCGTCAATCGCCTCGGCTATCTCGTATCCGAGCATCCTTGCCCGCAGGACACTTTCGTTTCGGTCAATCTCGACGCCTAGCCGCCGCGAGCACCCCCTCGGCGCCGAGAGGCGCCGTCATCTGCTACCAAGGGACATCCCAAAATGGTCGAGACGCATCAGCTTCTCGGCGCGCTGCGCCGCGCCGCCCTTGCGGCCACGCCCGCTGAAATCGCCGACGCGCACGAGCAGGCCGCCAGCCTGCTCGTGGACGCAGGATGGTCGGAGGCTGCGGAGGCGGTCCGCGCCGTTCTTTCCGATGAGAGCCACGGCGCTGCCCCGCGCCCTTGCGCGGAACCGCCCGCGGATATCCCGTTCTCCGTTGCGCTTAGTCCGGACGAATATGACGTGGCGACGATCCTCGCCTTCGACCCCGATGCAGACATTGCGCCGGGCGCCTTCTCCCGAAGTGATCCGGGCGGGCGCTCGTTCCTCCTGCCCCGTGACGCGATGCCGGACCGCTCCTGGCGCAAGCTTGCCCGGGCCTGTTCGGCCGACCACTCGGCAGACGGCGATACGATCCTCCGGACGTTTCTCGCCGCGCGCCGCGCGTCAGCCGCCTGATCCCGAGCCTGCCCTTCGAAGAGGTTCCTCATGCTCGACGCTAGTGATTTCCGCGCCATGCTCGATAGCAACATCGCGCGAAGCGGCCAGCAGCTGATCTCCGTGTTCGGCGCTGGCGATGAACCCGGCTTCTCCTATACGATCGGCAACGCCCGCCTGGGGCTTCCCGAGCTCCTTATCGTCGGCAGTTTCGATCCCCGTGTCACCGGAGAAATCCTCAACATCCTTGGCGCCCGAATGCGGGGCGACCGCAGACCGCTCGAAGGCGATCTCGAGTTCGGCGCGCAATTTCCCGCCCGCGCGCGCCGCGCCAGCGGCGCAGCCAAGAACCGGTTCACGATCCAGGCGAGCAGCTATCTCAGGCACGACGAATATGACGTCATCCAGCTGCTGCTCTGCGATCCTGCCGGCGTTTATCCCGGCGAACCGGGCTGCGTCCAGAGTTACGATGTGCCGCTCGCCTGATGCGACATTTCCGGAAGCCGTCCCGCAGCAATACCGAACCGTGCTTCCCCTCTTCACCCATCACGGAGGATCATCACATGGAAATCCATTTCCGGCTCGAAGGCTATTGCCAGGTCCCCGACGGCACCAGACCACTCGACGAAGTGCGCAACCAGTTTCGGCTTCCTTCGGGCGCGATCGTCTCGATCTGCCCCGTCGTCGAGCTCGCAACTAGCGAAAATGCCGACGACCATCGCGATCTCTCCCATGACGAAGGCGTCGAACTCGGCCTCGTCCTCGAAATCCTGGAGCGCGACTGCGCACTCGTCGAGAAGACCGGCACGTAGATCAGACTCGCAATTTCAGCTATTTGTGCTATATGATACATACATAGTAGCGAAACTAGGAACCCCATATATGGTAGCCGCGTCCACTCTCGACAAGCTTCCTCCCATCGGCGGGCCCCGCCGCGGGCGAGGAAAATCGCGCCCAATCTACGCATCGAAGAGCCTCGCGGCATCCGCAGTCGAGGACGGACGCGTTCTCGTCGACCTCTCGATCGGGGATGATCCCGGCAACCTCGATCTGCTCAAGGACGCGCTCGCCACCGCCGGTTTGCGGACCGGAGCGAAGGGTAAAATTCCCAAGCTGACGGTCGAGGCCGCCGAGCTTCTTGGGAGCGTCTTTGAGCAGGTCGCCGAACGCTTCATCCGAATCGCCTTCGCCGGCGAATTCGAGAAGCTCGTCTCCGAATATCGGGTTATGCTTCGCGAGAATCTTGCGAAGGGCGATGACGCACAGCTCAAGGCCGCGCTCAACCGGGCGCGGCTGCAGGAGCGCATCCTCGCGGGAACGCAAATGGCCGATCAGGCGGAGGCCTGCGAGCTGCTCGGTCTTTCCGGAGCCAACCCTTCGGCGACGATGAAGCGCAAGGAAGAGCGTCGCGAGCTGCTGCGCTTCACGGTCGATGGCCGGGCCGTCTATCCGCTGCTCCAGTTCGACGTCGAGGGCCGCCGCGTCTATCCGGCGATCAGCCGGATCATTTCCGAGAAGCCCGCCGACTGGAGCGATTTCCGACTTTTGCACTGGCTGAGCAAGCCGCATCTGGATTTCGACGGGACGCCGGCTGCTGCGCTTGGCAGCGAATCTGATGCCGTCCTTGCTGCCTTTGAACGGGAGATCGAGCCGCAGGTCCACGGCTGATGCGGTTCAGCATCAAAATACCCGCGCCTGCCACGATGAAGGCGGGAAAGGAGGATTATCACTCGCTCGCTGCGGGAACTGAGCTGCACCGGATTCATCCGGGCGCATTTGGCGCAACCCAGTTCAACGACACCGACCGCGGAAATGCCCGTTTCTCACCTATCCGCGACGCGAACGGCGACCTCATTCCCACAATCTATGCAGCGCAGTCTTTTGCCTGCGCGGCCTGTGAAATCATCCTCCGCTGCCCGGATACGCCGCAACGCATTCGAACGTCGGTTGCTCCGCGCGAGATCGTGCATCCGTCCGATTATTTCTCGCACGCCCACAGTCATGTCCGCACAACGCAGAACCTCAGCCTGGTCAGCATCACGTCGACGGGCCAACGGAAGATCGGCGTGAACGGCAACGCGCTCCTTGCCGGGCCCAAAAGCACCTACCCCATCACGCGAAATTGGGCCGAACGCATTCACGCGGTCTGCCCGTCCGCACAGGGCCTCTATTATCTCTCCTACCAATATGGACCTGAGTTCGCTGTCGTCCTCTTTGCCGATCGCGTTCCCGGCGATATCCTCGAGGCCCTGTCAACGCGGTCGGTCGCCGATCCGGATTGCCACCATGAGATTCAGACGATCGCGGACGCATTCTCCATCGATTATGAGAATGTCTAAGGCCACCGAGGCGTGACGAACTCAGTCGGCCATTACTCAGCGATCACCATCCGAGACCGGTAGACCCAAGAATCAAAGAGAAGAGGGAGCCGACGGCATGATCTTTCATGCCGTCCCGGAGAACGCTCTTGTCCCGCTCAATCGATTACCTGGCGGTTCCCCCGCCGGCGCCCGTCGTCCTCGCCTATGGCATCGGCGTCGACAGCACCGCGCTGCTCGTCGAGCTTGAAGCGAAAGGAATGCCGCCGGACCTCGTGCTCAGCGCCGATACTGGCGTCGAGAAGCCGGAGACCTATGACTATCAGCGGATGATCGCCGCGTGGATGGCCGCGCGCGGCATCCCCTACGAGGTCGTCCGCTATGTGCCCAAGCGCTTCAAGCACTGGCCGCCCTATTTCGATCTCCTCTCGAACGTGCTGACCAACGCGACGCTGCCGAGCATCTCGCTCGGGCGCCACAGCTGCTCGCTCAAATGGAAGGTCGCCCCGCAGGACGCCTTCCTCAAGAGCTGGGACCCGGCCCGCGCCGCTTGGGCGCGCGGTCAGAAGGTCGTTCGCCTCATCGGCTACGACGCATCGCCGGCCGATACGCGCCGCTACGCCCATGCTGCGGAAATTCCGAACGAACTCTTCGAATGCCGCTACCCTTTGCGCGAATGGGGATGGGACCGGGCGCGGTGCATCGCCCGGATCGAGGCTGCCGGGCTTCCCGTGCCGCCCAAGTCGAGCTGCTTCATCTGCGGCGCCATGAAACCCGACGAAGTTCGCGCGCTGCCGGCTTGGTGTCATCGCCTGATCGTGCTGGTCGAGGCGCGTGCCGCGCCGCGCCTGCGAACGGTCGAAGGCCTGTGGCGACGCTCGACCCGAACGAGGCCGGGCCGAATGACCGAGTTCATCGCCGCCGAAGGGCTTCTTCCCCGCGCCGAGATCGCCGCGATCATCCGCGACGCACCCGCCGACCTCATCCGCTTCCAGGACGTCGCCGCGCACGTTCCGATCGCCGAGCGGCCCGCCATGTCGGAGTGGCTCGAAGCCTTCAATGCCGGCCGCCTCGCGGCCTGAACCTCGACTCCGCCCGCTAGAGGACAACACATGCCCGACACCATCGCTTTCACGATCCGCCTCTCGATCGGGAGCTTCGACGGCGAACCCGCGAAGTCCAGCGAGACCGACTGCGCGGACATGGCGCGGTCCATTCACCACGTCGTCGAGCATTATCGCGCGGTCGAAGGTCTGACCGAGGCGGATTCCTCCATCTATGTCGAGACCGTCCTGGACGTCTCGCGGGCGCCGGACCTCGCGCGCCATCCATAGGGTTCGCCGACGCGGCTCCGCTGCGCACCGCCGGAAAAGAGAAGGGGGAGGGAGGGACAGGCGGCCAATGAGGCCGGGTCCAGGAGTTTCCCGCATGGCAACGATCCTCTCCTTCGAAACCGCGACTGACTCATGCTCGGTCCCAATTGGCACACACAGCAACGGCGAGCTCAATCTCAACCTCGAACGGCTGATGTCCGGTCGGTTGCTGATCCAGGGGAGCAGCGGCGCCGGCAAAAGCCGCACGCTGCGAAAGATCATCGAGGAAGCCTTCGACTTCACGACCATCATCCTGGTAGACCCCGAGGGCGAGTTCGCCAATCTCGCCGCCATATCGGCGCGACGTCGCTGAAGGCCTGCGAGCTCACCGCCGACGGCCTCACCGCCGCCGCAGCGCGCGCCCGCCAGCACCGGCTCGCGCTCCATGTCGACCTAACCGACCTCGATCCCGACCAGCGTATCCTGAAGGCAGCCGCGCTCTTCGCCGGGCTGATCGGCGCGCCGGTAGAGCATTGGGCGAACACCGTCCTCGTCTGCATCGACGAGGGGCATCTTCTCGCGCCCCATCATGCGGGCTCCGCGCGCGACGCCGAGACTCGCCGCATCGGCGTCGCGACGCTCACTGATCTCTGCGCCCGGGGACGCAAGCGCGGGATCGCGCCAGTGATCGCCACGCAGCGCCTCGCGAAGCTCAGTTCCTCGGTGGTCTCCGAGCTGCAGAACTTCCTCGTCGGGCTCAATGTCTTCGATCGCGATATCGCGCGCGCTTCCGACCTGCTCGGCTTCTCGACCAAGGAAGCCGACCGCCTCCGCAAGCTGGCTCCGGGCGAATTCTACGCCATGGGTCCCGCGCTCTCGCCGCTCCCGGTGCTCGCGCATATGGGCGAGACCATCACCGAGCATCTGGGCGCCACGCCGACCCTCACCGCCGCCGCGGCGGTCGACGCTGAAGAGGCCAACCGGCTGCTCGACATCGTGGCGCTCCGCGAGGTGTCGGCGCCGCGCCGCGACGCCGCGCTCACGATGAAGGGCGCCCGCGCGCTCGATGCCTTCCTCCTCGATCCGGCGGCTCCCGAGGCCGCGGCGATTATCGCTGCACTGCGACGCATCGCGCCCAATGCGACGACAGCAGCCGATCTCGCGGCGCATCTCGGGCAGCCGCGCGAGGCCGTCGACAATGCCCTCGACATGCTTTCGGCCCTGGCCGCGGTCGACACCATGCCGCGCGGCGATCAGCGAATCGCCCGGCTCCACGCTCGCCTGCGAGCGCGAATCTCCGACATGCCCGTGGTGGCGCTCGCATAAGCGCGCTCGACCTCGACGCCGATCTCGTCGAGCTCGCACCCGCGCCATCGGCGACGGCGGCTGTCGCAGCCTTGCGCGAAATGGCCTTTCGCGCCGACGCATGGACCCCGCAGGAGACCGAGCGGCTGCGCAGGCTCTTCGCCGCCGATACCGCGCTCGCCGACATCGCTGCGGACCTCGGCCGAGGCCGCGCCGCGATCGCAGAGCGCGTGACGCTGCTCGGCCTGCGCCGCAATTCGACGCGGACGTGGACCGAGCTCGATGATGCCGAACTCGTCCGCCGCTACGGCGACGAACCGACTGCGGCGATCGCCTCCGACCTCGGCCGCTCCTGTTCTGCCGTCTATGCCCGCGCCGGCCTGCTCGGCCTCGCTGAGAGCAATCCGCCGCAATGGACGGCATGGGAGGACGCCCAGCTCATCGAGGGTTACCGGCGCGGCGTGCCGGTTCGCCAGATCGGCACCCTGATCGGACGGCCGTTCGGCGGACTCTCCAGTCGCGCCGCAACCCTCGGAATTGTCCACGCCAATCAACCCGCGCGATGGTCGCCAGAGGAAACCGCCCGTGCACTCGAGCTCGCCGGGGCCGGGCACCGCTATCATGCGATCATGGCGATCATGGCCTCGGAGGGTTTTCCGGAGCGGACGATCCGGGGCTTCGGGCCGGCGCTCCGCAAGCTTGGCTATGGGCGGGGATGGGGCCGGGCCTGGACGCCGGAGGAGGATGCGCTCCTCACGCGGGCTTATGCCGAGGGATTGAGCCTCACGCCGCTCCGCACGCAGCTCGGCCGCACTGCGGGGTCGCTTCGCCACCGCGCCGAGTATCTCGCGCTTCGCGGAAGCCATGCCAACCGCAACGGGTTTCGGCAGGGGCCCGACTGGACCGAAGACGACGAGAAGATCCTGCGCGAACAATATGGCCGCGTTCTGACGCGCGAGCTGGCCGCGCGGCTCGAGCGGACCAAGGCCGCAGTGACGACGCGCGCGAACCTGCTCGGGCTTGTCCACGGCTATATCCGCCCGTTCAGCGACGAAGAAATCCGCGCCCTCGACATCGCCTATCGCACCGGCGTCTCGATCGCCGATCTTGCCGAGGCCCTCGGCCGCAAGCCGATGTCGCTCAGCAAATATGCGAGCAACCATGGCTATGCCTTCGGACGCCGCCCGAGGCATGCGATCACGCTCGCGGCGCTGCTCGCCTCCGAGGCGCTGCCCGACCCCGCCGCCGCCTGACCTTCCGGCCCCACCGTTAGCATGGAGCCGCGCTCGTCCCACGGGCGCGGCCGCCCAAGGAGCGCGCCATGTCCCCGCACGACCAGCACATCAAGGCCATCCTCGGTCATTTCCAGCGGGCGAGCCAGCGCCACGACCGCTACACCCTCTTCTCCGACTGCATCGAAATGATCGCCCTTTCCATCTCGAACGCCGTTGACGCCCGAGCCTTCAAGCGGCGCGAGGCCCGGTATCTCGAGATCGCCGCTCGCTACGACCGGCCGACCCTGGAGCTGTTCCCATGCATTCTCGCCGAAATCACGATGGTGCTCGAAACCGGGCCGACCGATGTTTTCGGCGAGGTATTCGGCGCGCTCGGGATCCACAACAGCGACCGCGGGCAGTTCTTCACGCCTTATACGGTCTGCCAGATGATGGCCCGCGTGACGCTCGGCGATACCGAAACGGTGCGCGCGCGCATGGCCGAAAAAGGGTTCGTCGAGGCGCTCGAACCCGCCTGCGGCGCAGGCGCGATGGTCATCGCGCTCGCCGAGGCGATGCGCGCGGAAGGCATAAACTATCAGCGACAGCTTCATGTCACCGCGATCGATATCGACCCACGCGCCGTCCACATGGCCTATATCCAGTTCTCGCTGCTGCATGTCCCGGCCGAAGTCGTGGTCGGGGATTCGCTCGCCCTGGAAGTACGCGACCGCTGGTTCACGCCGGCCCATATTCTCGGCGGTTGGGGCGCACGGACTCTGCTCGCGTAGTCACGCCACGCGGAACCAAATGCCGCCGCATCATTCGCGAAGGACGAGCGCAGCGATCCTGGGGGCGGTGCCGCCCCGCCGCCGCAACCCGGCGTACAGCTTTCGCTCTTCTGACGCGCCGCGGCCGAGGCCCTCGGCCCATCCTCTACCAGCCCAGGAGACAACCCCATGCATACCCATCGCTGCGCCGGCCTCGTACTCAACGTGCCCGAATTCTTCGCCGATCCCGCCTTCCGGCAGTGGCTCGGAAACGACCAGCCTAAATTCCCATGGTACAGAGGCGGCGACGTCGACGAATGGTCCGACGTCGTCGTGCTCATCGATCCCAGCCTCAACGGCGAAGGCAGCGATGCCGACATGCCCGCGCCGCTCTGGAACCGCCTGGTCGAGATCTGTCGCGAGCATCTTGGTCCCCGGCCAACCATGCCGAGCCATTATATGGTCCGGCTGACGAACCTCGCCGAATAGCCCACCCCGCCTGAAGGAGCCGCGCCATGACCCTGGTGAGATTTCATCCGCAGGCCTGGGTGAACGCCTATGCGATCGCAGTCGACCCCGAGGGCGAGACCGAATGGGACGTTGGCAAGGTCCCGGTGGACCTCAAATCGAACTCGGACGAGTCCGACAGTTTGCGGGATCATCCAAACGCGCCGGCCTGGGTGCGGGCGTGGCGCGGACCGTTTTTTATCGAAATCCTGGGCCAAGACGAACCTGGCTGACCACCCGAGGGAAACGGGACGCCGCAAGGGGAGGGGGAAAGGAGAGGCGCCAGAAAGGCGTCGAAAGTGCGGCGCCACCTGGTCGTCCGTCAATCCGTTCGGGAGACCTTCCATGTCCAGTTCAGCATCCGCCCTCGCCAACCTCGCGCCCACAGTCACCATCGTCCCCGACGGTCAACGCATCGAATTCCTGCCACGCCTGTTCGGTAAGCGCCTGTTCTTCGTGGGCGAGATTCGCGCCTTCGGTTTCATGGACAGGCTCAGCCCTGACTATAAGGGCGGCTTCTGGACCTTCTACGAGCAGGGCGGCGAGCCGCTCTTCCTCGCGCCGACCCGGAGCGAACCCTTCCGGATAAGCTGGCATGGGAACGGGTACGAGGGCGCGGTCAGCGCCGAGGCCGCCGGCATCATCGTGACCCTGTTCACGCTGTCGGACCTGTCGATGGAATTCAAGGACGACAGGCTCGCCGAGGCCTACCATCGCCTCCTGGACCATGCCTGCCGCCATTCCGAGGCCGCAGACATCTTGGCCGCCATCGACTGACCCGCCGCGGCCACGCGGCAGGCCCGCGCTCGCGCGCGCGGCCTGCCGCTGCGCGCCCGCTTCCTTCCACGACCCGGACTCCATGGGGACGACCATGCTGCCTCAAACCATTTCGACGCGCGTCAGCCAGGACGCGATCGGGAAGGTCACCCGACTCTTCAACAACACGATCGACGATGTCCTCGCCGAACTCTTCCAGAATGCACGCCGCGCCGGCGCCTCGCGCGTCACGCTCGAGACCCGCATCGAGGACAATGTCCTCTGGCTCGGCGTGACCGACAATGGATCCGGCATCGCCGACCCCTCCGTCCTCCTCTCGCTGGGCCAGTCCGACTGGGACAAGTCGCTCAAGGCGCGCGAAGATCCCGCGGGCATGGGCGTCTTCAGCCTCGCCGGGCGCCGCGCCGAAATAACCTCGCGCGCAAAAGGCAGCGGCAAGGGCTGGCGCATCGCCATCGCTACGGATGACTGGGAAAGCGCCGCGCCGATCGCGGTCATCGAGACCGCGCATCCGGTGGGGACGACGATCCGCTTCGTCCTCGACCCTCTTTGGCGCGACCGGCTGGAACCGGTCGCGCGGAACGCGGCACTTTACGCCCCCATCGAGGTCAGCCTGAACGGCGCGAAGCAGCCAAACAAGCAGTGGCTCGCCGAGGCGGAGGCGATCGTCGAGCGCGACGGTGTCCGCATCGGCATTTATCGTCGCTCCCGCATGTTCAATCCGGCCGCGTCGATCAATTTCCATGGCGTCACCGTTGCCTGCCGCCTCCCCGGCGTCAGCGAGCCTGATCGCCACTGGACTGCGTTGATCGACATCGTCGATGCGCCGCAGATTCAGCTCGTCCTCCCCGCGCGCAAGGAGGTCGTCGACAATGCGGCGCTCGCAAGTCTGCGCACCGCTGTCGCCATCGCGATCTACGAGCATATCCGCGGCCTCGGGACCCACCGCCTGTCCTATCGTGACTGGTGCCACGCCCGCGATCTCGGCGTCGACCTTCCCGAGGCGACCCCCCACCTCAATCCGTGGACTCCCACGCAGGCCGACAGCGACAGCGACCTTTCCCATGGCCGGCCACCGCTGACGGGCGAGCCCATCCTCATGTGCGAATTCGGCGCCGCCCTCGAACAATGCGCCGCGTTCGCCCTTGCGAAGGAAGAACGGTTCGCCGGACGCCTTGCCGACCTGGACCCGCCCATGCAGGGATATGGGTGGTACGACGCCTTGCCGCGCGTCACCGGAATGCACTTCGCCTTTGAGCTGAATGGCGCGATCTCGACCTTCGACGCGGGCGATGATGTACCGGAGATCGAGAGCGGGCCCGTCGACGGGCTCACGCTCTTTGTCGAAGTTTCCGCGGCGACCACGGAAACCTTCACGGTGCCCGCACCCGTCGCGATCATCTTCGACGATGGATGGCATTGTTACCTCGAAGACGCACGGATCGTCTTCGCGTCGCCGAAACTCATCTCCGCCAACGAACTCGTCGACCTTCTCGAAGGTACATGCTTTTCGCCCTCCACCGAGCGCGACGCCGACAGCTGGGAGACCCAGCACGATCACTTCATCGCCGATGCCCGCGAAATCGCGACCAGTCTGCTCGAGGGCGAGGACGCCGCCCTGATCGAGAAGGCCCGCAACATTCTTGAGGAACGCGTCCGGTGGTTCATTCCCAAGGGCCGGACACTCCACGCCGCAATCGGCCACGACGGACTCGAGCTTCGCCTCGACCCGGCAAGTCCTGCGACGGGGGCCGAGGTGATTGAGGAAGGGCCATGAGGCGGATCAGCCCGGCCATGCCCGCCGATCTGAAACGGACCAATCAGGCGATTGATCATCTCCGCGCCGCGCGCGACCTCTTGCGACAAGCCGGATGCCCGCGCGCCGCGGCCGCCACCATGCGCGCGCTCGCGAGCGCCGAAGGCGCCCGGCGTCATGTTGACCACCGCATTACCAGGAGCAGGACATGAGCCGCCACAACCTCACCCCCATACCTGACCAGACGGACGTCGTTGCGGTCGCGATCGGATGGGACCGCCCCCTGCAGACTTTCTTCGCGCAAGTCTTCACGCGGACCGAGGCCGAGCCCGACGAAGGCGAGGCCACGCTCTGGGTCGGGGGCGAACCTGGCGAGCTGCTCGAGCCCGAGGCCGCGATCGCGCTCGTCGCGCCCTTCGCCCAAATCCCGGACGACCTGGCATCCCGGCTCCGCGCTGAGCGAGACGTCGGCGCCCGCCAGGCCGACGGGCATTGTCAGGCCGAAATGTAACGGCGCTTCTTCGGTTCGATCCATTGAACCGCCGAGGCCGCGCGCGCCGCTCTTCTTGCCCGGTCCTGATATTAGCTGCTTGTGCGCTCGCCCGCATCATGATGAGATGGCCCGAACTCTTTATGCGTGACTGGACAACGGCATGACGACAATCACCATCGACAGACAGAGCGCCGCCGAAGCACTCGATCGACTGATCGCTATCGCCCGGTCCGACACGGGCCAGTCGCGCCGCGTCGCCAATTTCCTTCTCGCCTGGTGGTGCGGCGAGAAGCATGGCCATTTCCCCATCGCCGACATGTTCGGCCTCGACCGCGCGATCGCCGCCGACATTACCGCGATCATCCGCTTTATCGGACAGCAGCCTTGTGCCATCTACGCCGACGAATTCGGGCGCCGAGAGGAGATTCGGGATCTCACCCGCCTCTGGCGTCCAGCCCGGACCGAGGCCGCCTGACCCTCGCCTGACCGGCGACAATCTGCTAAAGAGACAGCCATGGCCGAGATCGATCCCCACACGCTTCGCGTCGCCGCCTCGCTCATCCGCTCGCGCATCGCGCGCCTCGACCAAGATGGCCGGCTTGACGGACTTCAGCGCCTTGGCGCGCACCGAACCCTGACCCAGCTCGCAACCGACCTCGAAATCTCGGCCGACCATGTCGGGCCGCGGCCGCCCCGGAGCCGCCGCACAAATTAGGCCGCGAGCGAACGACAGCTGTCCGAACAACCGAAACCCTCAGGTCGCCATCCGACCTCGTCCTGCCGGCGATCGCAGTCGCGCCCGCGCTTTCGTTCCGCCTTGTAACCGTCCACAATATTCCATAATATGGAGACAAGAGGTGCTAAGCATGAACAAACCGATGACATTGAATGTTCGCATCAGCGGTGTGCTCAGCGACTTCGTCGCCGCGCATGTCGGCGATGACGGCGCCTATGAAAATGTCAGCGAATATGTCCGCGATCTCATCCGGCGCGACAAGGAGCGGAACGAGAGAGACATGTACGAGCGACTGAAGGCGGAGCTGACCCACGCCTTTGGCGAACCCGAGAGCAGCTACGCTGCGCTTGATGCTGACAGCGTAATCGCGCGCAACCGCCGGGGCTGATCGTGACATCTTTCCGGGTTTCCGCAGTCGCGAGCCAACGGCTTGATGAGATATTCAGCTACACCCGCGAAACTCGGGGCGAGGACCAGGCCGAAGTCTATATACGCGGGCTCTTTGCCTGCTTTGAGCGGATTGCAGCCCGTGAGGTCGTCTCGCGTGCGATTCCTGCCGAATTCGGCGTATCCGGCTATTATTGCCGATGCGAGCATCACTATATCTATTGGCGGCGTCTGAGCGAGGACGCTGTCGGCATCGTCACAATCCTGCACGCGCGTATGCATCAGTTTGATCGTTTCCGCGATGATAACGGCGATTGACGGCGCAGCACCCTAATATTCCCCAATTCACTCCCACCGGCTCGCCGTCGACCCAAGGTCCTTGCCGGCCACTCCGGCCCGCTACGGGGCCTTGACCGCCGCCGGCTCAGTTTATCCCGATCGTCCTGTCAACGCACGGCCGCACCCCACCATTTAATCGCGAAAGATCGTGATCCCCTCCATCGCGTAACAATCGCCGCGCCTGCCGCCCGCGTTCAACAAGCTCATTGGCAAGGATCTGCTCCGCCGCCTCCCGCAGCGCCCCGAACAAACGAGGGGAGGGGGATCTGCCTAGCCTGGTCCCGCCGGTGCCGGCTGCTTCCCCGCAGCCGCGGACGCCCGACCCGACCCGAACCTCTCATCCGAAAGGACTTCCCATGCCGACGACCCCCATGACGCTTCGCGCCAAGCTCACTGCCGAAATGCCCAGATAGGCGGCTTCCGACAGCGAATACCGCACGCGGACCTGGCTTCTCCATGAAGGATGGAATCGTCGGCGCGAACTCGACTGGACTCTCGAGGCATGTCCGATCTCCGAAGGCCGCAGCCCCACGTTCCACCGCGCCCGGCTCGAACTCGACTGTCCGCGCACGGCCCGGCCGCGCTGCGGCGACCTGTGTCTCACGGTCGATATCGCCACCTCCGGCGATGCGGATCCCGCCGCGAAGGCGCGCCGTGTCCTCGATCTCGCGCCGTCGTCGGCTGTGCCGGCCGCCGAACGACGGTTGGCCGATATTCCAAGCTTCGCATCGCTGCGCCCGCCCGGCATCATCGGGCCGATGACCGACGACTGGCCCGTCGGACGCCATATCACCGGCTACAACCATCATCATGGAAGCTATGGCCAGGGCGGTGTCCGCCTCTCGGGCTGGCAGCTCAACGGGGGCTCCTGGATGGTCCTCCCCCTCAAATATTCGGCGAACTGGATCACCTTCACCCGCGAGGGCCTGACGCTGCTGGCGGATGCCTTCATGCTCGACATCACGATCGACCAGCGCATCATCGACGCACATCCGAACCAGATAGCCGACTTTCCGTCCTGGGATCACCGTTTTGCTGGCACGCCGCCCATCGAGGAGCTGCCGGACTTCGCGGTCGCGCGCCCGGTGATCGATCATTTCGAGAGCCGCCCGGACGGTTTCCGCCTCGACGCGCGCATCGGGCACCAGATCTACCGCTTCGCCATGGGCGACCATCTGCCGCGACCCGACTGGGCGGGGTCCAGGGGAGCGCGGATGCTCGGGCAAGGCGAGAGCGTCGCGGGGGCGTTTCTCCCCGCGCATGATTGCTACCTGACCCTCTGATCGAGGGTCGAGCGGTGCCCCCGGGGCATCCCGAGGCCGCGACTGCGGACCTCGGATTCGGGCGCGTTCGCGCCCGCTCGGCCGAGCGGCCGAGGAGGGAAGGAGGATCTGGAGATTTGGTCCGGACATGCGGTCCGCGGCCAATATCCAGGAGACCTTTCCATGAATATCGGTTCGATCAAGGAAAATGCCCAGGGCATTTTCGTCGGCAAAATCACGACGCTCACCATCGCCATGACCATCGCGCTTCGCGTGGTGCAATCGGCCAATGAACGCGCGCCCAAATATGACATCCTCGCACTCGGCACTTCGCGCGCATGGGTGAAGGTCGGGGCGCTGTTCGAGCTCTTCGCCAACGGCACTGGCGAAGCCTTCCTGAACGGCAAGCTCGAGGATCCGAGCCTCGCGTCGCCGCTCTACGTTTCGGCCTTCCGGCAGACCGACGGAAGCTACAACCTCGTCTGGTCGCGCCCGACGACCCGGCGCCGCGATCTCGCGAGCGAAGTGGCGGCGAAGTCCGATGACGCGCTGCCCCCGCTGCCCGGTGAGGAAGGGGGCGAGCCCCAAGTCCAGGAGGGCCTCGGCGAATCTTCGGCCGAGCATGGCTTCGGCGGCGAGCCGCAGGAAACCGGCCGCAAGCAGCGCGGCAAGCGCGAGACCGAGGCCGCCGAATAGGGCGCACCCGCACCGTCCTCCCATCCCCCGCGCGTCGTGCCTCGCGCGGGGGCCACTGGGGCACGCTTCGCTCACCCCGCGAAGCGGGCCCTTTTTCTGTTTCTCGAGGGTCCGCAGGTCGCCTGACGCGATATTCTCGTCGGAGGTCTAGGGCGAGTTCTCTTCATGACAGACAGGGAGGGAAGACGCGCTCCGCTCGAGGCAGGCTATGATTTGCATTCTGGTACGGATATGAGTAAACTAAGTCGTTCAAACTAAGCCGTGAGGGGCTCATATGGAAACCGTCAACATTCATCAGGCCAAAACCCACTTGTCGCGGTTGATCGATCGCCTGGCGAGCGGAGGCGGCTTCATCATTGCAAAAGCCGGCAAGCCGGTTGCCAAAATCGTACCTTTGAGCGCGCCGGAGGCCGGGAAGGCAAAACGCCTCGGCTTCATGACAGGCCAGCTTAAGGTTCCTGACGACTTCGACCGGATGGGCGGAGATGAGATCGAGAGCCTGTTCGGCGGTCAATCATGAAACTGTTGCTCGACACCCATGTCTTGATCTGGGCCGCCGGCTTACCGGATCGATTACCAGTCGATGGGCGTAACCTCATCGCAGACCCTGAAAACGAGCTTTTCTTCAGCGCGGCAAGCCTGTGGGAGGTCGCGATCAAAAGCGCCCTTGGACGTGATGACTTCACCGTCGATGCGCGCCTCCTGAGACGCGGTCTCCTCGACAATGGGTACGGCGAGATGCCGATCCTGAGCGAACATGCCGTAGCGATCGATGGTCTTCCTGCAATCCACAAGGACCCCTTTGATCGTCTTTTGATCGCCCAGTCGATGGTCGAGGGCATCACCCTGCTCACCGCCGATGAGCTCGTCGCGCAATATCCAGGACCAATCCGCAAGGTCTGACCAATGCTTCGAAAAATTCCTGCTCAGTATTATGGAGACATCGCATGGGCGTTCTGACGATCCGGAACCTCGACGACCCCATCAAGATGCATCTTTGCATCCGCGCTGCACGCCACGGCCGCTCCGTGGAGGACGAGGTCCGCGATATCCTGTTGCGCGCGCTTTCGGCGGAATCGCCAGCTCCAGAAGATTTGGGCAAAACCATCCACTGCCGGTTCACGTCGCTCGGAGGTATTGACCTCGTCCCGCCGCCCCGCGAATCCATCCGTCGGCTGCCGGATTTCGGTGAATAATCGTCCTCGGCACAATTGTCCCGCGCACGTAGCGGGACCAGCTTCCGCATCCGGCCAATCTCCGCGGGCCCGCGCTCTCTGTTTGACGGCCTGATTGCGTGCCGGACATGCGCCGGAAGCGCAGATCTGCCCCCCATACGGGGACCGAACCGCTCCTCTATGAACTTCTGACGGTGCGATAGAGCGGGATTGGAGCAAGCGTTACTCCCGCTCGTGTCGCTATTGCTGGCGGCCGACCAGTCGGGTCCGCCAACGCGCACCCGACGCCGCCATGGCAGCATCATCACCAGCGCACGGCATGCAAACCTCCTCGGCGAGACCCTGCGCATCCCCTCCGCCATTGTCCCGTGCCGGACGCACGAGCGCCGCCACCTGACCTGAAGCAGGCCCGTCCCGGCGCGCGATTTCCGAACAGCCCCTGCACCCTCAAATGAACCTGCGCGGGTGCGGCAATAGCTGCCGTCCGTCCGGTCGCTCCGCAGTCGATGACTCTCGGCGATGCCTGCAAGTTCGCCTTGCCCGTTGGCCGACTTCGCTGGGCTCCTCGGGCGATCCCGCCTGCTGGGATGAACGCTGCGCCCGTGCGGGCGCGGCGCAACCCCGGATCGTCCGGCCGTGTTGCCGGCCTGCGGCCGCCTGCCCGCACCACCCGGACAATCCGGGGTTTCCCTCGCTCGCGCTCGGTGCGCCCCGCCCTCGGCCACGGGCTTTCGCTTGAAGTTCATCCCGGCGGGAACCGCCCGCCGGCGCAAGCGAAGGACAGTCACATGAACAAGGTTTTTCTCGCAGGCCGCATCACTTCGGAGATCGCCCGCTTCGGGACCGAAGCCAAGGCCGGCGCCAGCTTCACCCTCGTCACCAGCAAGCCGGTCATCAAGGACGGCGAAGTCCAGAAAGACGGCAACGGCTACACCGAGACCTGGGACGAGTTCCACACGGTCAAGGCGTTCGGCGGCCTCGCCAAGTCGGTCCTGGCGCACAAGAAGAAGGGCGACCAGCTCATCGTCGCTGGCGAGATCCGTTACAGCCGCAACGAGCGCGACGGGCGCACCTATTACAACACCGACATCATCGCCGACGAAATCAAGTTCGTCTGACGCCACGGGGCGGCCGCTTGCGGCCGCCCTTCTTCATTGGGAGACCGCAGATGTTCCAGTTCCGCCCCTTCGACGCGCTGCCCGATCTCATCGACGGCATCGAGGCCAGCAATCCCTGGATGGTCGATCGTATCCGCCACGCCGCCGACAGTCTCAGCCACTACGAAATCTCCGCTCATCTCGCCAACGCTATCACCGGCGCCATGGATGCCACCCATCTTCGCCGCTGGGAGGAAAGCCAGTTCGGCGAGGCGAGCGCCGACGCCCTGGTCGACGCCGAATATCATGACGACCTCGCCGCAGCCTGGTCGCTGGTCGCGGCCGAGCACCAGCTGCTCGCCGCCGGCCTCCATCTCGCACTCGGCGGGTCAGGAGACTGACCCGCCATTTCCTTAAATCAGGGGACTTCCTATGGTCCGCATCGAACGCGCCCGCTGTACCAGCGATCATGAGCAGGGGATCGTGCTGCACTATCGCCGTCGATGGTGGTTCGTCGGCCTGCCAGATGACGCCTGCCCGTCGCGGGTAAAGACCCTGTCGGGCCGACTGACGCCCGCGCTTGCCGCCCGCCTTCGGCGGGAGGCGGAGAATGAGGCCCTGCCGCCCTATGTCAGCTCCTTCATCGGTTACGAGCAGCCGCGCACAGGCGCGTTCGCCTGTATCGCATCCGCGCGTGACAGCACGACCTTCGACCTCGATGCCCATGACCGCGGGAAGCCCGCGAGCGATGCCGAAGCCCGCCTCGCCTGCACGATGGTCGATACGACCCTCTATCCGGTGCCGGATGGCTTCATCTCCGTCTTCGAGGCGCTGCCGCGCGACGAGAAGCCCGTCCTTGCCATCCGTGTCAGCGCCTATGTCTTCTCGCGCTTCGAGCTGCTGACCGCCCGCTACCAACCGGTCTTCCGGCCGCTTGCGCCTTGGCGCAATCTCTCCGGCAATGCCGTGACCGACAGCGGGAGCGATATTATCGGCTGGCGCGATGCGGGCGCGTGGCTCGGGCCGGGATGACGCCGCCTCAAGCGACAATCCACGCCGATCGCACGTCATCCAGTCCTCCTCTCGCCTCCTGGAGCAAGCCTATGGGGGGTGGTGCGCGTCTCGGACGACGGCGGGGCCTGACGCGGTCGCGGTCCTAGCGCCCGCGGCCCCGATCGGGGCGCTGAAGGCCGCGAGACGTCCCCCTCAGGGATCGGTCGGCATCGAGCCAATCAACGCGGGTAGGGTGTAGGAGGGGCAGGCCCATCCCGCACATCGCGTCCGCTCGGCGCGCGGCCTGGACTCTCGTCGCGTCGCGCTCCCGGCACCCTGCTACGCGCCTCTCCGCCCATCCGCTGACGATCCCCGTGGCTAGGGCTCCGCCCAAGAAGACCCGTGAATATCCATTACCTTCCTGTGTCTTTCTAGTGTGGCATGGGGGGATACGCGCCCGTCAAGGATGAGCGGTCCCCCCAATTTTCACGCGTCTTCGCGCCTTCGCTGCGCTTGGCCGCGAACCCACGAGAAAATCGGCTCCCCCGCTCGGCGTTAACCCGGGTCCGGCCCTTTCGGGGCCGGCTTCCCGATTAACGTCCCTGACCGGCGCGACCGCCCCATGCCTTCCGAAATGCCTCATCGGAGGATGAGAAAATCCAACAATCGGAGGCACTTATGTCAAAGGGATTTGCAAATTTCGCCGAACTCGCAAGCTTCATCGCGAGCGAAACCGGCAATCACGACCGCGGCTCGACCTATGAGCAGGCGTTCATCGAGCATGACGAGCGCGCCAAGCTCTCGCCCGTCGCCGAAGCCGAACAGCTCGACTTGCCCGATCCCGACCAGGCCCGCGTCGCCGTCGAGATGGTGATGCAGACCCTGTTCGACGTGTTTCGCGACACGCGCCTCGAACAGTTCGCCGCCGACCTGTCGTGGGGGTTCGCCAACAGCTTCCATGTCGTCGCCAAGCGCATCGCCGATCGCGAGGATGATGCAGCCAAGGAGCTGGGCGAGCTCGCGCGAAACTTCGATCCCTCGGAAATTTACGCAGTCCAGCTCGAAGACGCCGAACTCCTCTGCAAAACGCTCCAGAGCTGCCGCGAGGCGATGGAGTGCATGCGCGACCATGCCGGCGAGGTCCACCGCGTCGAAACCGGCCGACCCTTCTCGCCGACGCGGGGCAGCCGCGTCTCGAAGGGCGTCACCGCCTCGATGATCGATGCCCGCAACTATCTCGCAGAGCGCAGCCGCGAGCGGCGCGAGCAGCTCGCCCCGGAGGGACCCGTCGTGATCTTCTCCGGCGGGCAAGCGTGGGAAGATCATGAACTGCTCTGGGACGGCCTCGATTCGATCAAGGCCCGCGTCCCGGAGATGATCCTCGCGACGACCGCCCAGACGAAAGGCTGCGATGCCATCGCGCAGGCCTGGGCAGCGGCGCGCGGGGTCAAGACGATCCTCTTCCGCCTCGACCGCAGTCTCGGGGCCAAGGCTGCCTTCGTCCGCAACGACCGGCTGCTCGGTCTGCGTCCGGTCGAAGCCGTGGTGTGCGACGGTTCGGGAATCCAGATGAACCTCGCACAGAAACTGCGCCAGGCTCGCGTTCCGCTCCACATCGTCAAGAGCGAGCATCAGCGCGGGGTCACCAAGCTGGTCGCAGCCACGCCCCGTCCCCGAGGCGGCGCCCGGTCGCGCGAAGCCATGTAACGATCGCTTGCGAGGGGTTCCGGCAACCACCGGGGCCTCTCGCTCTTCATCTTTAGTGTCGACGCAGCGCGCTGGGGCATCGAACCCCCGCGCGCCGCCGCCATTATCGACGCCTGGGCGATGCAGCTCTGCCGCGATCTCCATGCCCTCGACCGCAAGGAAGACAGCATCCGCCGCCTGCTCGCGGCACAACGCCGCTTCGCCGACACAGTCGACTGGGCGGCGCTGGGCCCAGACCAATGCCGGCGCGTCGCTGATCACCGCACCTGTCTGGAGTTCCATCTCGATCAGGTCGGCGCAGCCATCGACCGCCGTCTCTTCGACCTCATCAACCTCGCCGGCCCCTGAAAGCAAGGCAGAGCCCGCACTCAGATCAGGGATACGCGGCGACGTCCGCGGATCCCCGCAAGGGAAGGAGAAATCTCTCACAGCCTTCCCATTGTGCCAGACGCCCGGGACCGCCTCAAGGACGGCGAGGCCCCACCATTTTCTTCGGCGGATCGGAGGTCGGCGCGCTCATTCCGACGCCGGCGGCCGCCAAAGAAAATCGTGACCCCCACCGCCGCTGCGCGGTCGCTTCGCGATCCTTGACCCGATCCCGGCCGCCCGACCCGCCGCTCCTGTCTTTCAAGATCGACAGGAGCACATCATGACCATCATCACGACCACCGCCGCAGCCGCCAACGCCGCCTACTTCGCCGCCGTCGCCAACGCCGAACGCCGGGCGCGGGGCAGCTACTTCGACCAGCATGTCCTCGCCGACGAGGACCATCGCTACATCGCCATCGACGAGGGCGACTACGGGGCGCTCTCGCAGGTGATGATCGACCGGATCGTCTATACCGCGCAGGGTGGTCTCATCGACGAATATTAACGAGGGGAGGGGCGGAAACGCCTCTCTCTTTTTTGTTCGAGGGCAATGCGGAGATGGGGGGCATCGAACCCCCCATCTCCGCGCGGCGTCGGTCGCCGTCGCGGCGTCGGCTCAGGCGGCGAGCCTTTTCTCCACTTCGGCGAGTCCGAGCTTGCGGATTCGCGTCAGAAGCCCGGCGAGACGACCCGCATCGAGCTTCAGCAAACCCGCATTTTCGATCGCGCTTATCGCCTGGTCGCGCTCGCGTTCCTCGAGCCGCTGGCGTCGCTGTTCGAGCTTCAGCGCCTCCGCCTCGATGGCGGCTCTTTCCTGTTCCAATGTTCGTGCCATGTCAGGCCTCTTCGTTCACGCTGATCGGGCTGCGAACAAGCACAACCATAAGCGGCGCTATGGCCCGCGTCGAGGCAAAGAATGGCAGGGCGGAGTTGGCCCGCGTCAATGATGGATCCAGTCGCCGCGATCCGCGACCGGCGCGCCCTGCGTCCTCCAATCCTTCGCAGGGTAAGCGGCGAGATGGTGGCCCATCGGCGCAAGATCGAGCGGTCCGAGAATGCGCGTCATCGTCTCGGGATCGAGCCGGTCGCCCTCGCGCATCGGCGGCTGGCTCTCGGCAATGTCGATCGCATGTTGGAGCGTGGCGGCGGCGTCCGATCCGCCTCCAGAATCGAGCAATTCGAGTGCCTCGCGCATCAGCGCGATCGCCTCGGCTTCGAATATATTGCGCACCGTCCCGGCCATCGTCGGTATCTCCTTCCGGACCCATATCGCGCGCCGTGCACATGCCCGAACTCCCGCGAGATCCTCGCGGGAGCCGCCGGGCCTCGCAACATGTGAACACACATGCGCCGCCGCCTTTAACCCAAGGGCCTGGACATACGCGACGGCAGCCCGGAAATGGATGTTTCCGAGGTGCTTGTGTTCACGGACTTGCGAGGTCCGGCGCTGCCTTTTGCGCAGCGCGCCACTTCCCTAGCAGGCCTTGCATCTGGAGCAAGACTCGCTGCGTCTTGTGCGTCTCGCGGATATCGGCGCCTCGATCGCGCGAAGCCGCCCGGCGCTTCCGTCCTTTGGACGGCATCCTGCCCGGCCGGATGGCGATTCCGTGGCCGGCCGACAAAACGCCCTGAACATCCTCAAGCCCCGATCAGCCTGGGACAGAGAAGCACACCGAACGCACCTGAAGGTGCATGGTTTCTCTGATAAATGAGCACGTTATGTGAGATCCTGGGTGTGTGCTCGCGTGGGACAGCAAAGCCTTGAGGGAGTTAGCCCAGAAAAATGCGACTCTGCCGTGTTCGCCGGGAACACACCTTCCCCGACGCTCGCCGCAAGCTTGTTCGCCGCGCCAAATACCGCTATAAATGCCAGCGTCTCCTGAGACCCCGCCAGCCTCCCTGCCAGGAGGCCTGGTTTGTCCACTCCCAACAAGCATTGCACCGTGCGCCTCAACCGCGCCAAATATGAGCGCGTCGTCGAGCTGGCGGCCGAGCATGAGTGCACGCCGTCGGACATCATCCGCGCGGCCGTCGACCGCTATCTCGCGGCAGGCGATCTTCTCGCTTCGAGCAGCCGCCGGATCGCCCGTATCAGCGAGTATCAGCACCTCGCGCTCGACATCATTATCCGAGAGCAATTCCCCGAATATCGCGACCGGCTGATCGCCGAAACCGATCGCCGACTGGAGCAGTTCCATGGCGCATGAGGACATCCGATCCGATGGCCGGCCCATCCCGTTGACCCATCATTCGGCGCGCGGAAACGTCCAGCGCAATGCCGGCAACTTCACGCGCGGCAGTCAGCTTCTCACCCACGAGGTGCTGATGTGGATCTCGGGCGCACGTCTGCCTTTCATCCTGTGGTTCGTCCTGTTCTTTGCGGCCTGGTTCTCCATCATGTCGATCAAGCTCGACGAGCATGGTTTCCAGCTCGTGTGCATGAAAATCTATTCCGCCTTTTGGGGCTGGGTCGACCTCGATCCCGCCAAGCGCGTCAATGTGACGCTGCCCACCGGCGAGATCGAGCGCACGATCATGCGCGCGGTCCCCTATATCCCCGAAGTCATCAAGGCCTGGGATACGGCAATGCGCGGCCTGCTAGGTGCCTTTTTCATCTCGGTCTTCATTGCGATACCGGTCGCCATCTGGTTCGTCGACCTATCGCACCGGCGCGGACGTTCGATCCTTCAGGAACGCCATGAGCGGGGCGCGATGCTCGTCGATCGCGCGCTGCTGCGCGCGGAGATCCTCGAACACAACCAGGCTCGATATGAAGAGGATGTGCATGCGCTTTGCCCGGGGCATTCGCCATCCGCGGTGCTCGCGATGCCGTTTCGTGCGCGCAAGGAAGCCGGCATCCACCACCCCTATCTGCTCGCTGGCATTCCCTTCCCGCATCGCACCGAGCAGTCGCACGTCATGCTCATCGGCACGACGGGCTCGGGCAAGACCACCGAGCTCAGGAGCCTCGTCGCACAGATGCGCGTGCGCCAGGATACGGCGGTGATATTCGATCTCACGGGCGCCTATGTCGAAGCCTTTTACGACTCGGTTCGCGACACGATCCTCAACCCGATGGACGCGCGGTGCCCGTCCTGGTCGATCTTCAACGACTGCCAGACCCATAGCGAGTTCACGGCCGCTGCGGCCGCGCTTATTCCGTCCGATGGCGGGTCATCGGAACCCTTCTGGGCGCTCGCCGCACGCACGCTCTTCGTCGAGATGTGCATCCGCCTCCAGGAGCGCGGGCAGACGACCAATCTCGCTCTTTCCGAGAATTTGATGACTGCGGATCTGAAGCGCGTGCATCGCTTCCTCGCAAACACTATCGCCGACCCGTTGACCGCGCCCGAAGCTGCACGGATGGCGGAATCCATCCGCGCCGTCATGAACACGAATGCGCAGGTGCTGCGCTTCCTGCCCGACGAGGGTGAGCCCTTCTCGATCCGTGACTGGATCACGCGTGACAAGAAGCCCGGATCGATCCTGTTCGTGACCTCCAACTATGTCGACCTGCCGATGAACAGGGCGCTGCTCACCCTCTGGATGGACCTCGCCATCAACCGCCTCATGACCCTCCCGCGTACACGGTCCTTGCGCACCTGGTTCATGTTCGACGAGCTTGGCGCGCTGCACCGCTTGCCCGCGATCGAGAACGGACTTCAGACCGGCCGCGCGTTCGGCGGCGCGATGGTTCTCGGCATCCACAGCTTCGAGAAGCTGGTCGAGGTCTACGGCGAGCAGGGCGCGCGCAATCTCGCCTCGCTTGCGCGGACCAAGCTCATCCTCGCGACCGCCGATCTCGACACGGCCGAGCAGTGCGCGCGCTACATCGGCAACCGCGAGGTCCGGCAGATGGATGAGGCCTATAGCTACGGCTATAACAACACGCGCGACGCATCGACCCTGACGCCGCGCAAGCAGGTCGAGCCTCTCGTGATCGCCGACGACATCACCAATCTTCCGTCGCTTCACGGCTTCGTAAAGTTCCCCGACGGCTTTCCAGCCGCGCGCATCCTGCTCGAGTGGAAGGACTATCCAGCGGTTGCCGAAGGCCATGTGCCGCGCGCCGATGTGAGCCCTGTTCGATCCAAGCGTGCAGACCAGGCATTCACGGAAGAGGAAGATGGCGAACCCGGAGGCCGGGATGGGGGTGCGCAAGTCTCGGAGGGCGATACCGAAACCCGCAATATCGCGCGCGACCTTGCCGCTCGTATCCTCTCGGCGGAGGCAGAGCCGGTCGACGAAGCAGTTCCCCGCGAAGCGCCGTCCACCGACGCGCAGGAAGGGGCGTCTCTTCCCGCGAGCGAGGCGCCGGCGCGGTACGAAGGCAAGCCGGTAGCGGAAGTCGAAGCGGTAACGTCCACCCGCGATCACAGCGCCAGCGGTCAGGCCGCGGCTCCCCCCGTGCAGGAGGATTTGACGCTCTTTGAACTGCGCCAGTCCTTCGGCAGCGGACTGGAGGATGACGACCTCGATATCGGTATCTAAGCCATGCTTTCGGTCGCAGCCGTCCGCTCCGCCTCAGGCGCCGCGAACTATTTCGCGAAGGACGATTACTACACCGTCGAGGGCTCCTCCGAGGCCAGCCTCTGGGCGGGGGATGGCGCGGCCGATCTCAAGCTTTCGGGCGAAGTGACGAAGGACAGTTTCGAAGCGATATTGAACGGCTTTCTTCCAAGCGGCGAGGGCGTCGCACAAGTCGAGAACCGGCGCCCCGGACTCGATCTCACCTTCTCGATGCCAAAATCCGCCTCGGTTTTGGCCTATGTCGCAGGGGACAAGCGCATCCTTGCTGCAAACATGACCGCGGTCGCCAAGACGATGGCCTGGGTAGAGAAGAACCTCGCCGAAGGACGCCGCGATATCGAAGGCCGCAAGGTTCCGGTTCAGACCGGCAATCTCGTCTATGCCCTGTTCCAGCACGACACGAGCCGCGCACTCGATCCCCAGGGCCATGTCCATGCCGTGATCGCCAATCTGACACGCATGCCCGGCGGCAAGTGGCAGGCGCTCCATGCCGACAAGATATGGAGCCGCAACAGCGTCATCGGTGCGATCTATCACGCTCATCTGCGCGGCGAACTCGAGCGCCTCGGGTACAGCCTCGACCTCAAAGGCAAGCACGGAACGTTTGAGATTGCGGGGATCCCGAAGCGTGTGCTCGCGGAGTTCAGCCAGCGACGCGCCGAGATACTCGAGCGCGCGACGAAGCTCGGCATCAAGTCGCCGGAGGGACTGCGCGAAATCACAAAGCGTTCGCGCGATGCCAAGCTCGGTGTGGAAGACCGGGCGGCGCTCAAGAAGGACTGGGTCGACCGGGCGGCCGCGCTCGGCTTCGACGGAAAGGCGCTGGTCGAGGCAGCCCAAGCGCGATCCGCCTTCGATCCCACCGACACCATATTCGAGAAGGGCTATCGCGCGATAGTCGATGCCATCGATGCGGCGCGCCAGCGGCTCGGCGGGGTTCTCCGCCCCCACGATCCTCTCGTGGACACCGGCCTCGGCCGCGCCGTTGCATCGCCGGCCGCGGCGCGAACCCAGCTTGCCGTCGCATCGGCGGTCCGCATCCTTGGCGAACGCGAGGCGGCCTGGCCGGTCCATATGCTTGCCAAGACCGCGCTCGATCTCGGCCTGAAAGGCGTGACGATCGATGGCGTCGAGCGACGCATCGAGATGCTGGTCGATCGGCAGCAGCTAATCCTGGGCATTGCCTCGGCGGCAGACCGGACCGGCCGCATGGTGACGACGCGCGAAGCGCTCCAGACCGAGGAGAAGATTCTCGGCGCCGTCGAGAAGGGAAGGGGATTGGCTAGCCCGGTCCTTTCCGCAGATGTCGCAGCGGGGCGCCTTCAGGAGGCGGCCGAGCGGCCCCTTAATCCGGGCCAGCTCGCGGCCGCGACTATGATCCTTTCATCGCCCGACCGTTCGGTCCTTGTCCAGGGGGTCGCGGGCGCCGGCAAATCGACGATGCTCCAGGCGGTCGCGCGCGTTGCGGAGGCCGAAGGGCGGCCGATCACCGGGCTTGCCTTCCAGAACAAGATGGTCGCGGATCTTGGGGAAGGCGCCGGGATCAAGGCGCAGACCATTGCCTCCTTCGTCCTCGCGAACGAGCGGTTCATCGCCGAACAGGGGACGGAACGGCACGCGGCGGCGCGGGAGGCCTTCGCGGGTTCCATGCTCGTCGTCGATGAAACCTCGATGGTGTCGAGCAGCGACATGCTGAAGATTCATGAGATTGCCGACGCGCTTGGCGCCGACAAGCTGGTTCTCGTCGGCGATCGGCAGCAGCTCTCCTCGATCGATGCCGGCAAGGCGTTCGCGATGATCCAGGCGGGCGGCGGCACCATGGCCCGAATGGACACGAACATCCGTCAGAGGACCGACGAGCTGCGCACGGTCGCGGCGCTCGCGAACATCGGCAAGGCGGGCTCGGCGCTCGCCGTGCTGGGCGACGATGTCATCGAAACGGCTGATCCGCCCTCGGCGGCGGCGGACCTCTGGCTCGCGCTACCTGCAATAGAACGCGAGGTGACGGCGATTTTTGCATCGGGCCGCGAGGCCAGGACCATCATAAACGACCGTATACAGGAGGGCCTGATCGCCGAAGGGAGCATCAAGGGCGATGCCTATCCTGTCACCGTTTATGAGCGGATCAACACGACACGCGAGGAACTTCGCCATGTCTCGACCTATCGTGCCGGGCAGACACTTGAGGTTGGCGCCGGCGGTGCTCGCGATGTCGGCATTGCCGCCGGGCGCTACGACGTCGTCAAAATCCTTCGCGGGGGCAAGGTCGAACTCGCCGATGGGCGAAAGCGGCTTCGCTTCGACCCGCTCAAGCTTTCTCCGACCGAGCGGCGCGACCGTCTGCAGCTCACGGAGAAGAAGGCTCTGGTTCTGCGCGAGGGTGATCGCATCCGCTGGACAGCCAACGACAAGGAGCGCGGGCTCTTCAATTCGGCGCTTGCCCGGATCGCGGCTGTGGAGACCGGCGCGATCGTCGTCGAAACGGCGGACCGTCAGCAATTGCGCTTGGCAACCGGCGATCCGATGCTGTCGCGGCTCGACCTCGCCTATAGCCTCAATATGCACATGGCGCAGGGCATCACGACCGACAAGGCGATCACGGTGATGTCGTCCCACGAGCGGTTTTTGTCGAACCAGCGGTTGTTCAACGTCGGGGTGACGCGTGTCCGCGATGCGCTCACCATGATTGTCGATGATAAAGAGAAGCTCTCCCGCCAATTGGACATGAATCCGGGCAACAAGACATCCGCGCTGGAGACCCTCGGCCGGATCGATATCGACGGCGGCAGGAGTACCGTGCCGGTGGCGCCATTCGATCCTGGACCTATCGACGACCTTGGTCTTCCGGACCTGCCGCCATCGCCCGCCACCACAGCGGACGGACCCACCAAGAGTGAGACGCCCGATGCGCCCGACAAGAGTGGCCGAGGTGACACTTTGCCCTCGCTGCCCGAGCGTAGCCTGGGGCTCGACCTGTGAGAACAGAGACCGGCAGAGGCTCCGGATCGACGGGATGGCGGTTGTAAGATTCGTGGGAACGCTTCGGACCGGTCGCATGCACCGGCGCCTGCCGACAGGAGATGAAAATTGGCGGAGAGTCCTTGAGTTCTTTGGTCGGTAGCATTCTGATCACGCTGCCGATGACGGTGAATCTCATGAAGCTCGCCGCGTCGATCGATGCAAAGGGCGGAAACAGGAAGGACCCGCGCGCGCTCAGACAAGTATGGAGAGCCAAGTCGTGCAGCGCTGAACAAGGCCCGCATTTTTGTGATTGTCGCTAATGACACTTTACCCTCGGGCAAAGTGTCACAGACGACAAAGGTTGAGCCGAGGTGATTTGGGGGATTCACTTTTCGTTCCCCATGTGCTTGATTCGTTCCCATGCTGGAAACGCCACTCCAATCCCGTCCGGATAATCGTTCGCTCGATATGCCGGAGCTGCTCGAGGTCCTGGCGCATAGCTCCGCACGTCCGCGCTATGCCTTCATGGTACTCAACCTCATCGCCAAGGCGGCTGGACCCAATGGCAGCGCAGGCCCGCTTATCAGGAATGAAGGCGAGCAGGTCACTGTCCGCGACTGGCTATGCGATGCACTATCGCCGATGGGCCACCGGGATCCACGCCGGCTGGCCCTCGTGGAACGCGTCCGCGATGAAATGGCAGGAGACGGCATCCTCCCGGCCGATCCAGACGAGGCTGCGCGTGCGCTTGACGTCGAGGTCCGATTGCGCGTCAGGGCATCAGGCAAGACCAACGTCAGCCGCGCCGTCTCGGACCTCGTTCGCGCGGGTCTGCTGTTCCGGCATTATCAGGGCTATTGCGTCGATCATCACAATCGTGGCGGGCAACGCCAGGCGGTCTACACCCTTTCTCCCGCCGCGTGGAGCCTTCTTCAGGCCCGCGTATAAGGATTGCCGCAGAGGTTTGAGCGTCCCGGCGAGCACTCCTGCCGCCGTAGAGAAGAATCTGCCCTTAGAGGCTCCGCCCGACAAGCTCGCGCATGATTTCGCTCGTTCCGCCATAGATGCGGCGGACGCGCGCGTCGCGCCAGATGCGCGCGATCGGATATTCATTCATATAACCCGATCCGCCATGGAGCTGCAGCGCAGCGTCGCACGCTTCCCACTGCATCTCGGTGTGCCAATATTTGCTGGCTGCGGCCTCGTCGGCGGTGAGATCGCCGGCGACATGGCGCGCAATCGCCCAGTCGAGATGCGCCCAGCCGACCTGCAACTTGGCCTTGATGTCGGCGAGGACGAACCGTGTGTTCTGGAAATCGATCACATTCTTGCCGAAAGCCTTGCGGTCGCGCGTGAAAGCCACCGCCTCGTCGAAGGCGCGCTGCGCCGCTGCTTGCGCCGTGATCGAGATCGAGAGCCGCTCCTGCGGCAGGTCGCTCACGAGATAGACGAACCCGCCGTTCTCTCTTCCAAGCAGGCTCGAGGCCGGGACACGAACGTCGTTGAAGAAGAGTTCCGACGTATCGGACATCCATTGGCCAACCTTGTCGAGATTGCGACCCCGCGCAAAGCCGGGGCGGTCGGCCTCTACGAGGAACAGCGAGATGCCCTTGGCGCCAGCATCGGGGTTGGTCTTGCAGACCGTGATGATCACATCGGCGTTCTGGCCGTTAGTGATGAACGTCTTGGCGCCGTTGATCACATAGCCGTCTCCGTCGCGGCGGGCCGAGGTGCGCACGCCTTGGAGATCGGACCCGGCGCCCGGCTCGGTCATCGCGATCGCGACAATGGTCTCGCCCGAAAGCATGCGCGGGAGAAGTGCGGCCTTCTGCTCCTCGCTGCCATAATGAAGAATATAAGGCATTGTGATGTCGGTCTGCAGCGTGATAGAATCTGCCATCATCGCGTAGGTGAATTCCTCGTTGATGATCGCGTTGAAGCTGAAGTCGAGACCGAGCCCTCCATACGCCTCGGGCATCGTCGGGCACAGCAGCCCGGCCTCGCCGCACTTCAGCCAGAAGTCGCGGGCGACCTTGCCGGCGTCCTCGAACTCAAGGAGCCGTGACGAAAATTCCCGTTCGATAAACTTGCGCACCATCGCGCGAAAGGCCCGGTGCTCGTCACCGAACAGGCCGCTTCCATCACGCTCGAGCATTTCGGTCTCCTCTCTCAAGGCGACACGCTTAGGGAAGAGATTGACAAAGGTAAACCAGTTTATCTAATTGGGCTGTTCGCGCGGCGCGGCTGCGCAGGATGGGAGAGACCGATGAAAATCCTCGTCCCCGTGAAACGGGTGCTCGATTATAACGTGAAGCCGCGGGTCAAGGCCGACGGCACGGGTGTCGACCTGGCCAATGTCAAAATGTCGATGAATCCGTTCGACGAGATCGGTGTCGAAGAAGCGATCCGCCTGAAGGAAAAGGGCGTCGCGACCGAAGTCGTCGCCGTGTCCATCGGCCCGGCGAAGGCACAGGAAACGCTCCGCACCGCGCTCGCGATGGGCGCCGACCGTGCGATCCTCGTCCAGACCGACGATGCGGTCGAGCCGCTCGCGCTCGCGAAGATCTTCAAGGCGATTGCCGACGCCGAACAGCCCGGCCTTGTCATCCTCGGCAAGCAGGCGATCGACGGCGACAATAACCAGACCGGCCAGATGCTCGCAGCCCTCACCGGCTGGGCGCAAGGCACGTTCGCCAGCGCGGTGAACGTCGAAGGCGACCATGTCAGTGTGACGCGCGAAGTCGACGGCGGCCTTGAAACGGTGAAGCTCAAGCTTCCCGCGATCGTCACCACCGACCTGCGTCTGAACGAACCGCGCTACGCCTCGCTGCCGAACATCATGAAGGCGAAGTCGAAGCCGCTCGATACCAAGACCCCCGCCGATTACGGCGTCGACACCGCGCCGCGGGTCAAGGTCGTCAAGGTTTCGGAACCGCCCGTGCGCTCGGCCGGCGTCAAGGTTGCCGATGTCGATGAACTGGTTGCCAAGCTGAAAGCGATTGGAGTGCATTCATGAAAACTCTGGTTTGGGTCGAACATGACGGCAAGGCCGTCAAGGACGCCACGCTCGCGGTGGTCACTGCCGCGTCGAAGCTCGGCGAAGTCCATCTGCTCGTCGCCGGTTCGGGCGTCGATGCGGTTGCCAAGGAAGCCGCGCAGATTGCCGGCGTCGGCAAGGTGCATGTCGCCGACAACCCCGCTTTCGGTCATAACCTGCCCGAAAATATCGCGCCGCTCGTCGCCGAACTGATGGGCAGCCATGACGCGTTCCTCGCGCCGGCAACCACGACCGGCAAGAATATCGCGCCGCGCGTTGCCGCGCTGCTCGACGTGATGCAGATTTCGGAAATCCTCTCGGTCGAAGGCGAAAAGACCTTCACCCGCCCGATCTACGCCGGCAACGCGATCGCGACCGTCGAATCGTCGGACGCGAAGCTCGTCCTCACCGTCCGCGGCACCGCCTTCGAAAAGGCCGCCAGCACCGGTGGTTCGGGTGCGGTCGAAGCCGTCTCGGCTGGCGGCGACACGGGCATCTCGAGCTTCGTTGGCGCCGAAATCGCCAAGCAGGATCGTCCCGAACTGACCTCGGCGAAGATCATCGTATCGGGCGGCCGTGCGCTGGGTTCGAGCGAGAAATATCAGGAAGTCATCGTCCCGCTCGCCGACAAGCTCGGCGCCGCGCTCGGTGCTTCGCGCGCCGCGGTCGATGCGGGCTATGTTCCCAACGATTATCAGGTCGGCCAGACCGGCAAGATCGTCGCACCGGAAGTCTATTTCGCGATCGGCATCTCGGGCGCGATCCAGCATCTCGCCGGCATGAAGGATTCGAAGACGATCGTCGCGATCAACAAGGACGAAGACGCCCCGATCTTCCAGGTCGCCGACTTCGGCCTCGTCGCCGATCTGTTCAACGCCGTTCCGGAACTCACCGGCAAGATCTGAACGAGGAGAGCGCGGTCCCGTCCACCCTCGCAGCTCACGCGGCGTCTTCGTAGCTCTTTGCGAAGGCGCCGCGGTTCCGGAGGATCGCAACGATCTGTGCCGGAGCAAAGATCAGGATGATCAGAGCCAAGGCTGCAGGGACCGAGCCCTTCAGCCAGCCGACGTTCTGGGCCAGCCATGCGACGAGCGTGGGACCGATGCCGAGCCCGATCAGCGACAGGAACAGGAAGAAGATGGCAACGAGCTGCGCCCGTATCTGCGGCGGCGCCAGCAGCGGCGCCGTCGCCGCGAGCAGAATACCGAGGCCGAACTGCAGGGTGAAGGGTATCGCTGCGATCAGGATGGCCAACTCCGCGCTCGGTGCGAGCAACGAAGCGATAAGCAGCGGTGAGGACAGGCAACATACAAAGAGCGCAATCGTGAGCGTTGAATCGAAGCGACCTTTCGCGACCATTCGCCGCGCGATCCATGGCAGCAACAGGCCGCCGGCAAGGCTGGTGGCGACCCCTACCGTTCCGAACAAATAGCCCGCATCCGGCGCGGCAAGGCCGTAGGACCGGATGAGGTGCGTCGGGAACCAGGTCAGGATGCTGAAATTGATGGCCGATACGAGCGCCGTCACGGTGTAGAAACCGATATAGGTCCGGGGATGCGCGGAATAGTAGCGCTTGAGCTCGCCGATCGATGCGCTTGCACTGCCGCTGCCGCCCGCCGCAGGCATCGCCGGGAGTATAAAGGGGGCGAGCAGGGCGAGCAGGACCGCGGGCGCGCCGACCAGAATCAGTGTGAGGCGCCATGCGCTCATGTCGCCTACGAGGGGTAGTGCGCCCGACGTCGCCGCGAAATCCAGGACGGCGCCGCCGATCAGCATCGAGCCCGAGCCGCCGCACACGCCGATCATCACGAATATACTGATCGGCAGCGCGCGCTTGTTGGCCGGGAACAGTTCGGACAGGATCGACATCGCCGCCGGAACGAGCGCGGCCTCGCCGACGGCCACGCCGATGCGAAGCGCGACGAGCACAGCGAAGCTGTTCGCGAAAGCCGCGGCGAACGTGCTGAGCCCCCAGAGGAGCGCGCCGCCGAAGATGAGCATGCGCCGGCTGCTGGTGTCGGCGATACGCGCGAGCGGCAATCCGGTCAGGGCATAGACGATCGCGAAGGACGTGCCGATCAGCAGGCCGATCTGGACGTCGCTGATACCGAGGTCCGCCTTGATCGGCTCGACAAGCAGCGCCAGCGCAAGGCGATCGACAAAGGATATGATGTAGAGGAGGCTGAGAAGGACAAGCGCGGTCCACGCACGCGCGGAGCCGATCGCGGGTGCCGGGCTCGCCCCTTCGCTTCCGGGCGCAGTCGAGGGAGCGGCCGCGATGCTCACGCCCTTGTCTCGATCGCCTGTCGCTCCCCGTCATAGGCGGGATAGCTGTCCTTCATGCTTGCCGTATTGAGGAGCATCGAGGCGACGAGCCGGTCGGTTCCAGGCTCGAATATCTTCGTACGGACCCACATGCTCTCGGTCCTTCGGCTTTGCGAAATGCCGACGACCTCGCGCTCGAGCTCATAATCATGCCCCGCCAGCACCGGCCCGTTCTCAAGCCTGATCTCCTGGTCGACGAACAGGTCAACACGCGGCGATTTGAGCGGCCAGGGATCGTCCGATGCGACATGATGGACGAGCACGCTCACCATCTCTAGCGGCAGCACAGGCGAACCCCATGGCGTGTCAGCATCCGGCATGTTCCACGCCGATCGCTCGGTGACGCGCTCGAGCTTCTGGCGGAGGGTGAAGGGATAGAGATCGCCCATGGCTCTGTCGGGATCCATGCGAACGGCGACGCGCAGACGCTTCATTCCGACCGCCACCTTCTCGAGGATGACCCGGTGCAGATCGGCCGGTCCGAGCCCCGCGAGCTTGTCGTCGAGCGCCGTCGGTCCGCCGCCGCGGACGCTTGCGGTGCCGCGAAGGACCTCGGTTCCGTCGCGCTTGGTCATGTAGATGGTCGCACGATCGCCATTCTCCGGGTCGGTCTCAAGATGCGCCGACACCTCCTCGCCCTCATAGCAGGCGGCTTTGTAACTCGCGGACAGGCAGCCACTGGCGAACCAGTGCGATCCCCATGCGGCGACACCGAGCGGCTCGAACTGGCTGAAATGGGTCGGCCCCTCGATCGTTGCGGCCGCAAAGCCCAGCTTCTGCGCCGTTGCATCGTCATGGATCGAGGCATGCCCGTCGTAGCTCTGCTCGCCGAGCATATTCTTGGGGCTGCGGAAAGGACCGCTGATCCTGGTGCCGCTGCGCTCGATCGGCGTGCCGAAAATCTCCGAGGTCATTGCAAATATTCCTTCGGGCGGACGATCGTCCGCGCTCACATGGTCAGAACAATCCGGTCAGTTTGGCCCCGTCGAGAAGGATATTCTGTCCCGACATATACCCCGCTTGCGAACTGCACAGAAAAGCGCAGGTGGCCCCGAACTCTTCTGTTTTTCCGAACCGGCCGGCGGGAGCCTCGGCGAGCTGGAGCGCAATCTCATCCTCGAGGCTGATGCCCTTCTTCTCTGCGATAAACGCGAGATTCTTGCGCAGCCGCGCCGTCTCGAACTGCTCGGGGAGAAGATTGTTGATGGTTACGCCTTGGCCGATGTAGCTCGCGGCTATCCCCTTGGAGAAGCCCGTAAGGCCGAGGCGCGCCGCGACGGAAAGGCTGATCACTTCCTTGGGCGCCTTCACCAGCGCCGAGGTGATGTTCACGATCCGGCCGAAGCCGCGCTCGGCCATGCCGTCGGCAAACGCCCGGATCAGGAATATGGCGCTCAGCATGTTGGAATCGACGGCGGCCTGCCACTGGTCGCGGTCGAACTGGCGCCAATCGCCTGGCGGCGGGCCGGCCGCATTGTTGATCAGTATGTCGGGCGCCGGACAGGCCGCAACGATCGCCTCGCGTCCCGCTTCGCTCGTTGCATCGGCGACGATTGTCGAGACGGGGCTTCCATAACGCTCCCCGATTTCGCGGGCTGCCTCGGCAAGCACCTCTTCGCGGCGCCCGTTAATGAATATATGCACGCCATTGTTGGCAAGGGCTTCGGCGCACGCCCGGCCGAGTCCCTGGCTCGAAGCGCAAATGATCGCCGTCCTGCCGCTGATCCCAAGATCCATCAGTGTCTCCCATTCATGTCAGAAGCATTCGAGTGAGGCGTCTAGCGCGGTGCGGTCCACGGTGCGCAGCGTTGCGAGAAGCGGCGCGATCTTGGGCAGTTCGCGGCGGATGAAGAAGCGGCCCGCCGTTCGCTTTCCGTCGTGAAAGGCGTCGGCCCCGGCCTCGCTCGCGATCATCAACTCGAGCCAGATCCAGGCAATGACGAGATGGCCGACCGCATCGAGATAGAGCGACGCATTGGCCAGCCGCTCCTCGCTGTCGCCAATTGCGAGGAGGACCCGTGTCACCTCTTCGACCTCTGCGAGAAAGCCGTCGACAATTTGGGCAAGCTCGGCGAGCGCGCCACCGCAAATGACCGCTCTCGCGGCGGTCCCGGCGATCTGGTCGCGGAGCAAGGCGAACGCGGCGCCATTCTCCATCGACACCTTCCTCCCGAGAAGGTCAATCGCCTGAATACCGTGCGTTCCCTCGTGGATCGGGTTCAGGCGGTTGTCGCGGTAGAATTGCTCCACATCATAGTCGCGCGTGTACCCATAGCCGCCATGAACCTGGATCGCGAGGCTGTTGGCCTCGAGGCAAAATTTGGACGGCCAGCTCTTGGCGATCGGGGTCAGCAGGTCGAGAAGAAGACCGGTCGCGCGCGCCTCTGCCTTGTCGGCGCAGCGGATGCGATCGACCAGCGATGCGCAGTAGAGGTTGAAAGCCAGCGCGCCCTCGACAAAGCTCTTCTGGGTCAGCAGCATCGAGCGCACGTCGCTGTGGCCAATGATCGGTATTTGCGGCGCATCGGGATCCCGGTCGCGCAGCGCCCGCCCTTGTGGACGCGATCGGGCATATTCGAGCGCGTGGAGATAGCCAGTGTAACCGATGACGGCAGCACTTGTGCCGACGCCGATCCGCGCCTCGTTCATCATCGTGAACATGTAGCGCAGACCATCGCCCTCGGCGCCGATGAGATAACCCACGGCTCCCGCAGACCCGCCGGGCAGATACCGGCCCTCGCCGAAGTTGAGGAGAGTGTTTACGGTACCGCGCTGACCCATCTTGTGGTTGAGTCCGGCAAGACTGACATCGTTGCGGACAAGACTCCCATCGTCCTGTTCGAGGTCGCGCGGCACGATGAAGAGCGAAAGCCCCTTTACGCCGGGAGGCGCGCCTTCGATGCGCGCCAGAACGAGGTGGGTGATCGAGCCGCTCAGTGCATGCTCGCCGCCCGAGATCCACATCTTGTTCCCGAACAAGCGATAGGCGTCGCCATCAGCGATGGCCTTGGTGCGGACATCTCCCAGCGACGAACCCGCCTGCGGTTCGGATAGACACATCGTCCCGAAATTTTCGCCCGCGAGAAGCGGAACGGCATAAGTCTCCACCTGTTTCGGCGTGCCGTGCTCGATAAGCAGGTTTGCGGCTGCCATGGTGAGCAGCACATAGCCGGACACCGCGGGACTCGCGGCCTGGATCCACGCGAAGGCGGCTTTCTCGACCACGAAGGGCAGCTGCATGCCTCCAAGCTCGGATGGCTGCGCCGCGGCGAAGAGCCCGGATCGCCGAACCTGCTCCAGGGCATCGCCGATCTCCTTCGGGATGACGACGCTTCCGTCTGGCATCATCTCGGGTTCGCGCTGATCTGCGAGCTTGTTGACCGGCGCGACAACATCGGTTGCGAGCCGCTCGGCCAGGTCGATCACCGCAGCATAAGTCCCGTGATCGAGGTGGGCGTAAAGCGGCTCGGACGAGAGCCGATCGATGTCGAGCCAGTCGAACAGCAGGAAATCGATGTCGGCACGGGACAGGATCAGTGACATATGGTGGACCGTTGCTGACCGCGCGTTGCGTAGGCGGGTGGCGTCCACTCGCGGAAGATCACCGGCGGGGGCAGCGTCCGCCATCTCCGTGCGGGCTCAGCAGCTTGCCCGCAGCGCCGCATCTTCTGCGTCATGTCCCTCTCCATATCGTTGGAGCGAACTATCCGCGATCCGCGTGGTCCTGTCTGTCAAACTGTTGACAGCGCGGGCGGCCGGCGGGTCAGCCAGGGCCGAGACCTTGTTCGCCGAAACGGCGAAGCTGATCGATGTCCTTGATGAGCAGGTAGCGGCCATGATTGATGACCAGGCCGCGCGTACGAAGTTCGGTCAACGCCTTGTTGACGGTCTGGCGCGAGGTGCCGACCATCGCGGCGAACTCGGACTGGGACAGCGGCTGGGTCAGGAGGACGCCATCTTCGGTCTCGCGTCCGAAGGCACGCGCGGCCTCTTCGAGCCGCTGGGCTAGCCAGGCGACGATGCCGTCGAGATTGGAGCCGGCAAAATAGGAAATAAGCAGGCGCATATTCATACTGAGCAGGCGAAGCATTGCGTCGCCCAGATCGGGATGATCCGCGCGCAGGCCGTCGATCTGTGCTTTGGTAACGACCTGAAGTTCGCAGTCCTCATAGGCCTCGGCGGTCTGCGGTCGCTGCCCGCCATCGATCACGCTGCTCGTGCCGAAACACCCGCCCTGGTGGTAAATCTGGAAGAGCAGCTCGCGTCCGTCATCGCGCAGAACAGTCAGACGCACCGCCCCGCGGACAATCCGGAACATCGTATCGCCGGCGTCGCCCTCGGCGTAGATGAGCGAGCCCGCCGGACGCTCGATCCGCGTTGCCGCGCGCTCGAAGGCCGCCTGCGCTTCGGAACCCATCCATTGGTACATGTCGAAGCTGAGCTGTTTCACCTCGACGGAGTAAGACGGCTGCGTAGGGGACGCAACAGGCTTGGCCGCGACATGAGCCGTTGCCATATTATCGTGCCGTTCGGTGCCGAAGCGCAGTGCGGCGCAAGATTATAGCTCGACGTCCATGTTGCCGGACTTCTCGATCCCGTGGCCGAAGATGTCGCGGAGGTGATATTGCTGCTGCGCGAAGGACTTCCCGCCGCCCCAGCCGAGTTCCATGGCCCAGCCGGACGGCGTCATGAAATAGAAGGTCAGGGCCTCGTCGTTCGAATGCTTGCCAAGCTGCAGGGCAACGTCGATGCCCTGCGCCCTGACGATGTCGTGGGCGAGCCCGAGGTCGTCGAGTTCGCGATATTCGAGCATCATGTGGTTGAGTCGCGACGGCCCGTTGACGCCGAAGGCGAGCGAATGCTGGCGGTCGTTGCAGTGCATGAACACCGGATAGACCGTGCCTTTGGGCGACTGCAGATGATATTGGATCGCGCCCTTGAGTCCGAGAAGCGAGTAGAAGCGGTGTGACGCTGCGGGATCATCGGCCTGGATCAGGATATGGCCGATGCCTTCGCTTCCCGTGACGAACTTTCCATGCATGCGGCGCCCGGGGTGGAAGGGCAGGTGCACCTCGATGAGCGGCGCGTAGAAGAGTTCGACGGGGTTTCCGCTCGGGTCCTTAACCTTGACAAGGCCCAGCACCCGGCGCTCGGCCGCTTCCTCGGGCGTCGCGCGGCGATAGCTGTGGCCCGCCGCGTCGAGCCGGTCGAGGATCGCCTGCATCGCTTCCTCGTCGGCGACGCGCCAGCCGGCATAGGCGATGTCGTCGGTCTCGCCCGGATGGATAACGAAGCGGTGGTGCCAATAGTCCATCCGGAAATAGAAGCGGTCCGCTTCCTCGCCCTCGACGAGTTCAAGGCCGATCACGTCGGCGCCGAAGCGCTTCCACGCCTCCGCGTCGGTGACGTTGAGGCCGACATATCCAAGTTCGGTAACGCTGCTCATATCAGTCCCATTCTGCTTATCTCTGGTCTGTCGCTTTAGTCGTCGCGCTCCGGCGAATAGGTGGTGGCGTCGAACCTCGCGCCGCGGCTTTCGCGCATCTTTGGCAGCCAGTAGGGGAGTTTGCTCATCATTCCGCCATCAGCGAGGAGCGCCTGGCCTGTAACCATCGCGGCCGCATCCGACGCAAGGAAGAGCGCGATGTCGGCGATATTGTCGGGCGACGCGAGCCGCTGGAGCGGGGTCTCCTCGGCAAAAAGGCGGATGATGTCGGGAGGAAGCGTTGCACGTCCGCGCTCCGTCATGACCGCGCCCGGCACGACCGCGTTGCACCGGATATTGTCGCGGCCATAGGTGACGGCGACCTCGCGCGTGAGGGCGTGGAGGCCGGCCTTCGCAGCGCTGTAAGCGGATAGATCCATAGTCGCGGCAAGCGCACTGGCGGACGACGTGTTGACGATCGCGCCGCCTCTCGCTCGGATCATGGCCGGGATCGCGTAGCGGCAGCCGAGCATCGCGCTGGTGAGGTGTGCGTCGAGCGTCAACCGCCACTTGTCCGCCGTCATGTCGGCGATCTCGCTGTCGGGCGCGATTGTTCGCGGCACGCCGGCGTTGTTGAACAAGAGATCGAGGCGGCCGAACTTCTCCTCGGCAGCGGCGATCGCGCAGGCGATATCGGTCTCGACCAGAATATCTGTGCGTTTGAAGAGGGCCTGTCCGCCCGCCGCCGCGACGGCTTCGACAAGCGCTTGACCTCCAGCCTCGTCGACATCGGCAATCACCGGACGGCCGCCTTCGGCCGCGAGCTTGAGCACGAGCGAACGGCCGATGCCGGCGGCACCGCCGGTTACCACTGCTACCTGACCCTCAAACCTCATGCTGCGTCTTTCGCTCCTGCTCTCGATCGATGACGCCGGCCCCGGCGGTCCGCACCGCCGGGGCCGGCGCGCCCCTTTTTAGAATTTCACGGAGGCCCCGACACCGACACGGCGCGGCGTCTCGTAGGTGACGTCGGTGGTGAGAGGGCCGTTGCGAATTTCGCGGAACACCCTCTCGTTAGTGAGATTGGTTGCCCAAAGCGTGAACCGCAGATTTTCGTTCGAGGCGGTCCAGCTCAACTCGCCGCTGAGCAAGCTATAGGGTTTTTGCGAGAAGCGGTTGGCGAAGTCGAAATAGACGCGCGAGCTGTGATAGAAATTGCCCGACACGCCGATCCGGCCCGAGCCGATATCGCGGCCCCAGTTGAACCCGAGGTTGAAGCTGGTGCGCGGCGAGCGGGTCATCTGGTTGCCCGACGCGTCTTCCGACACGGGCGTATTGCCGCCGGTGGGGAGGGGGATGAACCCCTGCGCAAGCGGGAAATCCTTGTAGTCCGCATGGGTGAAGGCGCCCGACGCCCGGATGGTCAGGTCATCGGTCACCGCCGCGGTGACTTCGAGTTCGCCGCCATAGACTTCGGCGCTCGCGGCATTCTGGAGGATGAAGGTGTTTCCGGTCGGCGCGCGCGCGAGAACCTGGAGGTTCTGATAATCATAATAATAGAGCGAAAGGTTGGTGCGCAGCCAGCTCAGCGGGTCCGCCTTGATGCCGACTTCGAAGGAGTCGATCGTCTCTGGCGCGACCGCTGTCGGGGTGGTGGACGTATAGTTGTACACCCCGCTCTTGTAGCCCGTGCCGTAGCTCGCATAGACATTCGCGTCGTCCGCGAATTCGTAGCGCAGCGCGATGCGATAGGTGACGCGGTCGAAGGACTGGCTGGTTTCGCCGAAGAGGTTGTTGCCGTTCACGACCTGGGTGAACTTGCGCTTCTCCCAGGTGTAGCGAAGCCCGCCGGTCAGGAAGAGCTTGTCGACAATCTCGTAGGTACCCTCGCCGAAGCCCGAATAGGATTCGGTGGCGAGTTCGGGGCTGAGCAGCGTCGATGTCTGCGTCGTGCCCGGGCCGCCGGGGCGCGAGATGATGCGGATGCCGGCGCTCGCGTCGAGCCAGAAGCCATAGGCGCCGAGCAGCCATTGGAAGCGGCCCGGGTTAGCCGAGAGCAGGCGGATTTCCTGGCTGAAGGACTCGGTGGTGATATCGGGCTCGGTCGCCGAGACGATGCCGAGAAGAATGTTCGACGCGTCTGAGTCGGTGCTCTGCAGCGTCTTGTTGTGCATATAGCCCGAGGTCGTCTCGAGGTTCACCGCGCCGAGTTCGAACTTGGTGCGGAGTGCGAGATTGTAGCGGCGGAAGTCGAGCTGCGGCAGCGAGTCCACCGACGTCTGCCAGGGGCCCGTCGGCAGGATCACGCCTGCGAAGCGGCGGCCGGCGGTGTTGTCATTCAGCGGCTGGGTCGCGTTGGTGGTGCTGTTCTGGTCGGTGATTTCGCCGGTGAGCACGATGCGGGCGCTGTCGCTCGGCTGCCACAGCAGCTTGCTGCGCACATTCACCACCTCGATGCCGCCGAGCTTTCCGCCGCGAACGAGGTCCAGGATATAGTCCTCGGTCTTGCGATAGACCCCCGAGATGTCCATCGCGAGCGTGTCGCTGAGCCCGCCCGTCGCATAGCCGCGAATGTCATAGTCCATCGAGTTGTTGCGCAGGAAGCCAAGGCGGCCCGAGAGGCTGCCGCGCGCATCGAAGGACGGATCGGGCGTGATGATGTTGATGAGGCCGCCGGTTGCATTGCGTCCGAAGACGGTGCCTTGCGGACCGCGCAGCACCTCGACCCGCTCGACCTCGGCGAGGTCGACATAGGTCGAGAAGGGATCGGGCTGATAGACGCCGTCGATATAAGTCGCGACATTGGCCTCGTCCGCGGCCGACACGCTCGACGAGCCAACGCCGCGAATGACCGGAAGGAAAAGGCCGATATTCTTGCCGCCGAAGAAGCCCGGCACGACCTGCGTCAGACTTCGGATGTCCTGGATGCCGGCGGTCGCGATCGAATCTCCCGTCACGGCGGTGACCGCGACCGGGATGTCCTGAAGGCGTTCCTCGCGGCGGGTCGCCGTGACGACGATGTCTTCAAGGCCGCCGCTCGACGTCGCCTGCTCCTGCGGAGCCGTTTCGGCCGGATTTGACGGGGTGCCGTCCTGTGCGTGGACGGCAGCGGGCGAGACGCCCGCCAGCAGCAGGGCGCAAAAACGCAGTCGCTTCATATTCTCTCTCCCCTCCAACACCGGCCCCGTTTCCCCAGGGTCTCGGCAGATGTGATTGCCCGCGTCGGCGGGCTGGTTTCAGGTGGCGTTGTTCAACAGGAACCCGTTGAGATGCGGCTTGTGCGCCACATGCTTTTCCATGAGGATTTCGGCGCGCGTCACGTCGCGTGCCTTGATGGCGCGCGCGATTTCGGCGCGCTCCATGATGAGGAGATGCGCCGAGGGCGGTACCAAGGTGGTCATCCCCTGCCAGAGATAGAAGCTGGCAAGGCGGCGCATCCCGGAGACCCGGCCGTCGAGGGCAGGGGAGCGTGCCATGGTCCACAGCATCCGCTGATAGTCGTTGAGGTTTGCCACATAGCCCTGACGCTGGGCGGTTGTTTCCAGCGAATTGGGATCACCCCGTTCGGCGATGGTGACGAGCTGATCGGCCTCGTCTCCCTCATAGCGGCGGGCGGCGAATGCGGCGGCCGCGGCTTCGAGCTTGGCGAGCGCGACGAAAAAGTCGCTGATCTCCGTCGCGGATGGCGAGACCACCCGGTAACCCACCTGGGGCAGCACCTCGACGAAGCCGCTGCTGCGCAGATGGGCAAGGGCGGCGCTGACCGGCTGACGGCTGGTATCGAACTGCCGCGCGAGCTGTGTCGCTGAGAGGGTTTCGCCGAACTTATATTCGCCGACCATCATTCGCCGCTCGATTTCGTTGGCGATACGGCCCGCCTTGCCGGACGGATCTGCGACCGTCCCCTGGCTCACCAGTTCGACGGGAAAGAAGGTCTCGCGCTCGTTGCGACGTGCCTGACCCATGGTCGCCTCTCCTCTGCTCTTGTTGCCTCGGACTATGACGGGGGTAGCATGTTACGTCAATCGGCAATTTGACGCATATAAAGGACTATATATCAGAGAGATAAGGCTATTGAGAACGGTTATCAATCGCGAATCATCGATCAGTTGGCATGCTACATAGCGCGGCGTGATTCGCCATCAATTCGCAGTAAGATGATATAATTCAGTATGTTAATTGAAACATCAGCCATATTGCCATCGCTTCGGGTGTCATGTTACATGTCAGGAAAGCCCGCCATGGAATGCGGGCGCAGGAGAGGGATTGTGGGCATGGCAGCTAATCAGGACCTGCTGGACGGGCTTCTCGATGAGAATGAGGCAGAGGGCCTGTTCCGGATAAACCGGCGGATGTTCACCGACGAGCGCATCTTCGACCTCGAACTCGAGCATATCTTCGCAGGCAACTGGGTCTATCTCGCGCACGAGAGCCAGCTCCCGAAGCCCAACGATTTCTTCACCGGCCATATCGGCCGTCAGCCGATCATCATCACCCGCGACAAGGAGGGCGAGATCGGCGCCTTCCTCAACGCCTGCCAGCACCGCGGCGCCACCGTCGAATTGCGGAGGTGCGGTAACAAGAAGCTCTTCATCTGCCCGTTCCACGGCTGGAGCTATTCGAACACCGGCCGCCTGGTGAGCTGCGGCGACGTGATGGAGGCAGGCTATACCGATGCCTTTGACAAGAGTGCGCTTGGCCTGCAGCGCCTTCCGCGCGTCGAAAGCTATCGCGGGTTCATTTTCGGCAGTCTTCGCGCCGACGTGCAGTCGCTTGAGGATTATCTCGGGGCGGCGAAGGCCTTCATCGACCTGATCGTCGACCAGGACGACAATGGCGAGATCGAACTGATCCCGGGGCCGCAAACCTACACGTATGACGGTAACTGGAAGCTCCAGGCCGAGAATGGCGTCGACGGCTATCATGTCGGGATGATCCACGGCAATTATGTGCTCACGACCAAGAACCGGGCCCGTATCGCCGCGGACAATGACGTGGTCGAGCCGGTCGATGTCGCGGGCTTCAGCAACCTGCCGGGCGGCTATTATGCCTTTGAGAACGGCCATGCCGTTCTATGGAACGAGCTTCCCAATCCAGAGGTGCGGCCGTCCTACGCCAAGCGCGACCTGTATGTCGCGAAATATGGAGAAGAGCGCGCGCACTGGATGACGCACACTTGGCGCAACCTCTTCATCTTCCCGAACCTCTTCTTGATGGACCAGATGAGCAGCCAGATCCGTACTTTCCGTCCGCTGTCGCTCAGCAAGACCGAGGTAAAGGCCTTCGCATTCGCACCGAAGAGCGAAGATCCGGCGATCCGGCCGAAGCGCATCCGCCAGTATGAGGATTTCTTCAACGCCTCAGGGCTCGCGACGCCCGACGATCTCGCGGCGTTCAACGCGACGCAAGCCGGGTTCCAGGCCAATGACGCCGAGTGGAGCGACGTATCGCGCGGCGCGCGCAATGTCATCGTCGGCGCCGACGAGCGTGCGCGCGCTCTGGGGTTCGAGCCGCAATTTTGCGGGACGCAACTCCAGGACGAGGGGCTGTTCCTCAACCAGCACCGCAACTGGCTGCGCCAATTGCGCGAGGGACAGGAACGCTCTGCCGAGCAGGCCCTGGAGGCTGCCGAATGAGCGCGGAGATGTTGGCGGAAGCCCGTGCGCTCGTTTTGATGGAAGGTTGGCACCTCGATAACCGCGAATGGGACGAGTGGCTCGCGCTCTATGTTCCCGACGCGGTCTACTGGCTTCCGTGCTGGCTCGACGAAGACCGGCTGACCACCGATCCGCAGCGCGAGATGTCGCTCATCTACTACGCCAACAAGACCGGCCTCGAGGATCGCGTGTACCGCATCCGGACCGAGCAGTCGCTGGCCTCGACGCCGATGCCGCGCACGTGCCACATCACCAATGTGGTGCGGGCGATCGAGGAGGACGGCGAAATCCGCGTCGATTCCAACTGGATGGTGCACAGCTACCGGCTGGAAGTCGCGCATTGCTTCTTCGGTCAGCAGACGCACCGGCTCCGCAAGACCGACGACGGGCTGAAGATAGCGTCGCGCCGCGTCGTGCTGGCGAACGATATCATTCCCAACGTCCTCGACATCTACAGCGTTTAACCGCGTTCATCCCAAGGGCACTCCGGCCGGGCGTTTCGACGCCCGGCCATTTTTTGTGCCCTAATCGATCGAGAGAACGTCTCTCGCGCGGCTGGCCGCGGGCGCTACGCCAGCCTCGGCCGGACCGATCTCGGCAAAATATCTGTCCATCGCGTCCTGCTTCACCGGGCCGAAGCCCCGAACCTCGCGCACCCGGTCGAGGAGCTTCGCTACAGCTTCGCGGTCGAGTTCGCCCATCCGCGAAATCATTCGCTCGACAAGAGCCGCATAGTCGGAGGCGAGGCGCCGCTCGTCCCGCCGTTCGGCGGTGCGGGCGAAGGGATCGATCCAGCTTCCGCGGATCGCCTTGCCGAGCGAGAGGACACGCAGCGCCGGCATCATGATCCAGGCCGGGAACTCCCGCTTGCGCGGACGTTCGCCCGGGCCGGCACCGCCAAAGATCGGCGGCGCGAGATTGAACGCGATGCGTCCGCCCGGGGCAAAGGTCGCGTCGAGCTCGGCCCTGAGCGCGGGGTCGGTTAGCAGGCGCGCGACTTCATACTCGTCCTTGATCGCGAGGACCTTCGCATAATTGTTGGCAACGATGGTCGCGATCGCGGTCGATGCGGGGTCTGCCGACCGTTCGGCGGCTTCCACGCGATCGACGAGGTCGCGGTAGCGCGCGGCGAGCGCCTCGTCCTGGTAGCGCGCGAGGTGCGCCGCGCGGTGCGCGACGATTGCGGGCAGGTCTTTGGGCAACTCGGCCGCGGGGCGTTCCTCCTTCTCCAGGGCGGCGGCGATGCGCTCGGGATGGGCCGCGATCAGGCGGCCGAGGGCGAGGGCCTTCAGATTCTGCGCGATCGCGACGCCGTTGAGCGCCACGGCTTTCTCGACGGCTGCCAAGGTCACAGGCAGCAGCCCCTTCTGGAGGGCGATGCCGACCATCATGAGATTGGCCGAAATCGTATCGCCGGTGAGCCGCAGCGCAAGGTCGCTCGCGCCCGCGGCGTGCACGGCGCCACTGCCGATCGCGCGTGCGAGCCGCGCGTGAAGCACCTCGGGCTCGAGCCGGAAGTCGCGGTCGCGCTGGAGCGCAGCGGTTGGCGATACGTCGATGTTCGCGATCGCCGTCGTCCGTCCCTCGGCGAGACTGTTGAGAGCCTCCGGGGCGAGGGCCGCGACCATATCGAATGCCACGAGGAGATCGGCTTCCCCGGCGCCGATACGCTGCGTCCTGATGGCCTCCGGCGTTTCTGCGATCCGGATATGGCTGTAGACGGCGCCATTCTTCTGGGCGAGGCCTGTCATGTCGAAGAGCGAGGCGGCCTTGCCGTCGATATGAGCGGCCATGCCGAGGAGCGCGCCGACGGTAATCACGCCCGTGCCCCCGATCCCGGCGACCATCAGATTGAAGCTCCCATTTTCGATCGCAGCCGGCATCGGCGCCGGTATGTCACCGAACCAGCTTTCATCAATCGCAACCCCTTCGGGCTTGCGCGGCTCGGCGTCATAAACGGTGATGAAGGAAGGGCAGAAGCCGCGGTTGCAGCTGAAATCCTTGTTGCAGCTCGACTGGTCGATCATGCGCTTCCGGCCAAGTTCGGTCTCGCGCGGCGCGATGCTGACGCAGCTCGACTGCTCCGAGCAATCGCCGCAACCCTCGCAGACCTGGTGCGCGATGAACATGCGCTTGGCGGGATTGGGAAATGTGCCGCGCTTGCGGCGCCGGCGCTTTTCCGCCGCGCAGGTCTGTTCGTAGATCAGCCCGGTGACGCCGGTGATCTCGCGCAGCTCGCGCTGCACCGCATCGAGTGTGTCGCGGTGGCCGATCGCGACGCCCTCGGGGAAGCCGCCCGTCCGCCGGTGGTAATCGGGATTGTCGCTGAGAACGACGATGCGCCCGACGCCTTCGTGCCGCAATTGCTGTGCGATCTCGGCGACGCTCAGCGGTCCGTCGACGGGCTGGCCTCCGGTCATCGCGACCGCATCATTGTAGAGGATCTTGTATGTGATGTTGGCGCCCGAGGCGACGGCGGCGCGGATGGCGAGGAGGCCTGAGTGATAATAGGTCCCGTCGCCCATATTCTGGAAGATGTGCGGCAAGTCGGTAAACGGCGCCATCCCGAGCCAGTTTGCGCCTTCGGCGCCCATCTGCATCGGGGTCAGCGTCTCTTCGGGCCGGACGAAGGATACCATGCCATGGCAGCCGATTCCCGACATCGCGTGACTGCCCTCGGGGATGCGCGTCGACCGGGTGTGCGGACAGCCCGAGCAGAAGAAAGGCGCGCGGCGAACGTCGAGCGGAACGGGTACGCTTCCGCTCTTGCCGCGCAGCCGGTCCCGGATATCGGTGAGATGTGCCGGAAGGGGCGCAAGAAGTTCGAGCCGGTCGCAGATGGCAAGCGCGATCGCGGCGGGTTCGAGCGAGATGGTCTCGGAGAAGATCGTCTGCCCGGCCTCGTCGCGCTTACCGACGATGCGCGGGGCGCCGTCGCGGTTGATGAAGATCGATGCGGCCTGGATTTCGACGAAGGCCTTTTTTTCCTCGATTACGAAGAGGCTGTGCAGCCCTTGCGAGAATTCGACGAGGCCGTCCGCCTCGAGCGGCCAGACGCAACCGGGCTTGTACAGGGCGACGCCGAGCCCGAGGCAGGCATCCTCGTCGAGGCCGAGGATCTCGAGCGCCTGGCGTGTGTCGCCGTAGCTCTTGCCCGCTGCGACGAGCCCGAGGCGCGGAGCCGGTCCGCGGAAAATTGTCCGGTCGATGCGGTTCGCCCTGATGAAGGGCCCGATGAGCGGCATGCGATGCTCGTTGACGATCTGCTCGTCGCGGAGCGGTGAGAGGGCCCGCCGCCGCGCGTGGATGCCTTCCGGCGGGGGTGACGGAAGATCGGGCAGCGACGCGGCAAAACCGTCGAGATCGATGTCGAACGTCCCCGCCTGTTCGACGATCTCGTTCACGCACTTGATCGAGACCCACGAGCCGCTGTGGCGCGAAAGCGCATACCCGAAAAGGCCATATTCGATGAGTTCGCCGGGATCGGCGGGATAAAGGATCGGGATGCTGCTCGCGACGATGGCCTGCTCGCTCTGGAAGGCGACGGTCGAGGATTTCCCGGCGTGATCGTCGCCGAAGAAGACGAGCACGCCGCCCTTCGCATGTGCGCCCGCGTAATTGCCGTGCTTGAACGCATCGCCCGAGCGGTCGACTCCGGGTCCCTTGCCGTACCATGCGGCGAATACGCCTTCGTGCCGCGCGCCGGGTAGCTGGTCGATCTGCTGCGTGCCGGCAACCGCAGTCGCGGCGATGTCTTCGTTGACGCCCGGCTGGAAGACCACGCCCGCCTCCGCAAGCCGGTTCTTGACCGACCAGAGCGCGGTGTCGACATTGCCGAGGGGAGAGCCGCGATAGCCGCTGATATAGCCTGCCGTGTCGAGCCCAGCGCGCTTGTCGAGGTCGGCTTGGGCAAGCAACACGCGGACGATCGCCTGCGTCCCGCTCAGGAATATCCGGCCTTTCGGCTGCGTCCATTTATCGTCGAGCGATATGCCGATCCCATGGTCCATTCGCCTGTTCCTCTCCAATTTGAATATTTGATGCCGGAGCGGCGGCTAAATGTCTGTCGCATTTGCGACAGTCCCCAAAAGGTTATCTTAGCCCGGGACCGGGGCCTGAGGACCGACAGTTGTTGCTCAGAAATGGACAGAGGTTCATGCGATCCACCGCGGCCCCGGGCAATTGACATACCAAGTGTCCGGTTTGTAAGTAGTGGGCAGCAGAGATCGAGGTGAGGGCAAAATGAAGCTGGTTCGGTTCGATGGTGGTGCTGGCGCGCGCGCAGGCGTGGTGGTCGGCGATGCCGTTGTCGATCTGGAGCCGCTTGGTTTCCTTGATCTCTTGTCGGTGGTGCGGGAGGGCGTGGGGGCGCTGGCTCGCATCACCGACTTTGCCACATCCGCGGCGTCGATACCGCTGGCATCGGTTCGGCTTCTCGCGCCGATCGAACGACCCGGCAAATATCTCGCGATCGGCATGAATTATCGCAAGCATGTCGAGGAGGGCGCGAAGCTTGGCATCGCCGAGCCCAAGAAGCAGCTCTGGTTCAACAAGCAGACGACCTCGATCACCGGTCCTTTCGATGGCATCGTGAAGCCCGATGTGTCGGACCAGGTCGATTATGAAGCAGAGCTTGGCGTCGTGATCGGCAAGGCCGCGAAGCATGTGTCCGCCGCCGATGCGCGGTCGCATATTTTCGGCTATTTCGTCGCCAACGACGTCTCGACGCGCGACTGGCAATTCCACTCGCAGACGATGACGATGGGCAAATCCTTCGACACCCATGGACCTATCGGTCCGTGGATCGTGACCGCCGACGAGATTGCCGACCCGCACGACTTGCCCATCCGCTGCTTCGTGAACGGCGAAGAGCGCCAGTCATCGAATACCGGAATGATGCTCCACAATATCTACGAGCAGATCGAATACCTCTCGACTGCCTTCACGCTCGAACCGGGCGATCTCATCGCGACCGGCACGCCCGAGGGCGTCGGCATCGCGATGGACCCGCCGGTCTTTCTAAAGGTCGGCGATGTCGTGCGCTGCGAGATCGATGGCGTCGGCGCGATCGAAAATCCGGTGGTCGCCGAAGCCCGCTAGGCCTTCTGTCTCGGCCAGGTGGCGTCGACCATCTTGCGCCATCGTTCGATCGTCGGGCCCAGATAGGCGTCGACATCGTCGAACAGCGTGCGGATCCCGAGCCCGGTGGTGAGCGCCGCGCTCATGCGCACAATCTCTTCGGCGTCGCCGGTCGACCAGCCATTTTCCGAAAGGATGCCGACCCAGCGGCGATAGACGCCGAGGCGGTAGCGCGGCACGATCTCGCGGATCCCGCCCTTGAGCTCGGGATCCTTCGATGCGTTGATCGTGATGTCGAGCGACACCCAGAAATCATCGTTGAAGAAATAGAGCCGGAAATCGTCGAGCATGAGGTCGATCGGGTCCTCGCCCTTCGCGAGTCCTGCCTCGATGATCTCCTCGGTCTTGGTCGACGCGCGCGCGAAGGCATATTCGACCGTCGCGAGCGTCAGGCCATGCTTGGTCTCGAAATGGTGGAGGAGCGCACCCTGGCTGACACCCGCCTGCTCGGCGACCGCGGCCGTCCTCAGCCCCGAAAAACCGCGCGCGGCGATCACCTCGAACGTTGCGTGCGCGACGCGCTCGCGCATCTCCTCCGAGCGTTCGCCCTGTGACCGCCGCTGGCGTTTCACACTGCCTTCAGGAACGGCAGTACGACCTCCACGAACCGGTCCTTCTTCTCGATCTGTGTCCAATGCCCGCATTCCCCAAACACATGCAGCTCCGAATGGGGGAGCAATGCCGAGAAACGATAGGCCACGTCAACGGGAACGATCACATCTTCGCGCCCGTGGATGATGAGGGCAGGGGCCTGGATATTACGAATATCCTCCTCGGGTGTCGCCAGCCGGTCGAGCTTCGCCTGGCGCGGTTCGGGAAAGAGACGCGAGAAAGCCTCGTGCGAGCCCGGACGAATGCTGGCGTTGTGGCGCGACAGCACGATGGCGTCGGTTACGAGGCCCGCATTATAGGCGAAGGTTTCCATGAGCTTGCGCATGTTCGCCTCCGACGGCTCATAGCCCCAGACGTCGAGCAGGCCTTTCGACATTTCGAACCGGAGGCCGGCGGCGCCCATCAGCGCGAAGCGGCGGACGCGATCGGGGTGGCGCGCCGCGACCGCCAGGCTGAGCGCTCCGCCATAGCTGTTGCCGATGAAGGAGGCTCGTTCGATGCCAAGCGCGTCGAGGAAGCCGACGATGTGATCGACCCAGAAATCGAGCGTGAAGTCGCTCACGTCGTCGGGAACCTCGGTGTAGCCGAAGCCGACCATGTCGGGCGCAAGGACGTGGAAATGCTCGCTGAGCGCGGGTATCACACCGTTCCAATTGGCAAAGGCGGTGACACCGGGCCCCGAACCATGGATGAGGACGAGCGCGGGCAGCGAGGCGTCGCCGGCTTCGATATAGTTTGTGCGAATACCGTTCGCGACGATCGACTGGCCGATTTCGGGGTTGGTCATGCTGTATCTGTCCCTGGGTTGGAGCTTGAACGCTCAGAGCATCGTGGTGCCGCCGTTGACGCTGACGACCTGGCCGGTCACGAAACCGGCTTCGTCGCGCGCCAGATAGGCGACCATGCTGGCGACTTCGTCCTCGGTACCGGCACGCCCCATCGGGATCACGCTCACCACCTTGGCGATGAGATCGGGATTGCTCTTCTCGATCTCGCGATATTGCGGGGTTACTACCGCGCAGGGGGCGACGGTGTTGACGGTGATGCCGTCCTTCGCGAACTCGCGCGCGAGCCCGGTGGTCATGCCGTGCATACCGCCCTTGGCGGCATTGTAACCGGCATGGTCGAAAAGGCCGTTGCGGACGCTGTCGGCGCCGATGTTGATCACGCGGCCCCAGCCCGCGAACTTCATATGCGGCAGCGCGTGCCAGCTGCACCAGATCGCGGTCCAGAGGTTGCGGTCGATCGTTGCGCGAAGCGTCTCGGGCGTATGTTCGAGGAAGGGGCGCAGAATGCCGCCGCCGGCATTGTTCACGAGGATAGCGGGCGCGCCGAGCCTCTCGACGGTTTTGGCGATGAGCTGCGCTGCCGTTTCTTCGTCGGCCAGATCGCCCCAGAAGGCGCCGCCGGTGTCGCCCGCCGCCTCGCGCGCCGCGCTCTCGTCGAGATCGGCAAACATGACGCGCGCGCCATCGGCCTCAAGGCGCCGCGCAATCGCGAGCCCGATACCGCGCCCGGCGCCGGTAACAATCGCGACGCGGCCGTGATGATGGGACTCACGCATGGGCGAGGATCGCGCCGCCCTTGCCGAAGCGCGGGTCGGGAATGCTGCCCCAGGTGTCGAGCACCTCGGGCTTTGCTTCGAGTTCGCGCGGCGGCCGCGCGCCTTCTTCCTCAAACTCCTCCATGCCGAAGCTATATTCGGTCGTCATCCCGTCGGGATCGAGGAAATAGAGGAAAATGCTTCCCGACGGTTCGTGACGACCGGGGCCGAAGACGATCGGCACCTCGGCCTTCTTCATCCGGTTGATCGCACGCCCGACGTCGTCGATGTCCGACACCATGAAGTTGACGTGGTTATAGCCGTCTGACGGTCCGGTGAGGATCGCGAAGCTGTGATGATATTTATTGGGAAAAGCGCGAAGGAAGGCGATCTTCCCCGGCACATGGTCCGAGATCAGGAAATTGAGCTTGCCGACGAGCGAGCCTTCCACCGTGGCAAAATCGGCGACGTTGAGCACGACATGGCCAAGACGCGCGATGGCGGTGTGGCCCGCCTCGAAATCATCCTGCAGTTCGGGCTCGACATGGAACTCGAAATGCAGCCCGCAGCCCGGCTCGCGGAAGCGGAGCGCCGCCCCGACCTTCAGTTCACCTGCTTCCTCGGCGGTCAGCCATTCGGGCGCAAAGCCCTCATCGTCGAGATAGGTGAAGGCGCGGTCGAGGTCGGCCTGGCTTTCCAGTTCGAACGCCGCGCGGGCGAGGCCCGGCGTATCGCCCTCGCGCAGCACGAGGTTCTGCGGCAGCTCGCTGCAGCGAAGATAGGCAGTGTCGTCGTGGCGCCGGTCGACGGTGAGGCCGACAAGATCGCGGTAAAAACCCAGCGACTGTTCGAGATCGGACACATCGAGCGCGACGTAGGACAGGCGCCGGTAACGGAAGGGTGCAGTCATATCGTCATCCTAGAGCAAGATGCTGATGCGGGCGTGCGGGCGGAGCGCGTCCATATCGAGCACGCATTTCTTCTCGGCGATCCGCAACGCGCCATCGACCTCGATCAGCTGATAGGCATAATGGCCGACGAAGATGTCGGTGTTGCCGTCCTTCGATCGCCAGACGGCGAAGGAAGCGGTTGCGGTAATGGTTTCGCCGTCCTGCTCTGCCAGGACATTGCTGACGAGGTGCCGCGTCTTCGATCGCGGAAACTCGCTGTGGGCGCCCTTCTTCTCGAGACGCACGACCCGCTCGTGGATGCGCGTCCGGTCATCGAAAATATAGAAGAGCGACTTGCTGGGGTCGGCAAAGTCGCCGTCGACGTCGGTCGGCGGCACGAGATAGCTGGCCTCGTCGGCGAAGAGCGCTTCCCATTCGTTAAGCTCCCACCGATCAAGCAGGTCGGCCTCGTGGAAGAGGAAGCTCTGCACCCGGTGCTGGAGCAGCATCGCGTCGATGTCCGCCTCGCGGGTCATGCGCCATACTCCTGGACGCGCCGATCCCACTCGTTCCAGAAGCAGCGCATCTGGAGTTCGTCGTCATAGGCCGAGCCGCCTTCGCGAAGCATACCGCGCGAGATATCATTATATTGCGCCTCGCGTGACGCCTGATAGCCGACCTGGCACTTCTCGATCGCCTCGACATCATCGGGGGTGGCGAAGCCGCCGGGGCCGAGAAATTCGGTGAAGTTGAATAGGCGGAACTTGCGCAGCCACTCCGATTCCTCGGCGGGCGCGAGGGCCCAGGCGTTGACCTCCATATAATCGGGGGCTGTAGGCCAGAAGGTTCGCACCGTGATCGCCATCACGTCATTGATGACGAGATTGGGGAAGATGATCATGTTGCGGCTCTGCTTCGCGATCCGGTCGGCGCGTTCCTGCCCGAGGCGCGCGGTCAAATCCTGCTGGATCGCCTCGATCTCGCGCTTGCCTTCCTCGCCCCAGAGCGGGATCCAGTTGGCGATCGGCCGGCCCCACGGCGCGAAATATTCGATCACCGCATGGCCGTTGCCGAGATCGTGCCCGAAGCCCGCGAGGCGCGTATCGTGCGTCGACCCGTTCGCATTCTTGAGATATTCGAGATAGGTCGAGTGGGTGCTCGCGGCGTGATATCCGTCGACGCTGTTCTCGGCGAGAAGCTTCCAGTTGCCGCGGATCGAATATTCCTGCGTGCCGCCGACGATCGTCATCCCCTTCGCCGACTGCTCGGAGACGAGCTTCAGATAATCGCCGGCGCCCGCGAGATATGTCGCAAGATCCTCGCCGTCGGCGGCGAAGCTCACGAAGAAGAAGTCGCCGAAACGGTCGAAGCGCGGGGCGTGACTGAGCTGCTTGCCAGGGTCCTCCTTGTAATCAGCGGGATATCCGGCATGGCCGGGCACCACCATCAGCCGCCCCGTGTTGGCGAACACCCAGCCATGGTACATGCACTGGAAGGCGGGCGAGGATCCCTTGCGCTCGCGGCAGACGACCGCACCGCGATGCGGGCAGGTGTTGATCAGCGCGTGATATTTGTCTTCCTTGTCGCGGGTGAAGAGCATCGGCCGTCCGGCGACCTTGCGGGTCACGAAGTCGCCGGGGTTGGGCAGCTCGGACGCATGGCCGAGATAGAGCCAGCATTTATCGAAAATGGCGCGGCATTCGCGCTCGAACACCGACTGGTCGACAAAGGCGCGGCGCGGAACGCGGTAGATTCCGCGCGTTTCATCCACGACCGGTCGCAGGCTCTGATCCATTCCTCATCCCTTTCGAGCGTGTCGCTCTGTTGATGGCTCTTTACAAACCGTGCACTTGGTATGTAACATGAGTCGCAATTAGTCAATCGGTGAACAAACACCGCAATGGGAAGAGGGACGATGCCCAGCTATCAAGACATCGCCACACGGCTGCGCGACGCTTATGCAGGCGGCGCTATTCCGCCGCTCCGCGATGCGCTCGAACCGACCGATGCCGCGGGCGCCTATGCGGTGCAGACGATCAACACGCGCTTCTGGGAAGCGCAGGGGCGCCGGATCGTCGGGCGCAAGGCGGGGCTGACCGCAAAGGCGGTGCAAACGCAGCTCGGCGTCGACCAGCCCGATTTCGGCGTGCTGTTCGACGACATGCGCGTCGCCGACGGCGGGCGGCTCGACCCGGCGCGGGCGATCCAGCCGAAGGCGGAGGCGGAGATCGCCTTCATTCTCGGCGCCGGTCTGCCCGGTCCCGGCACGACCGCCGAACAGGTCGCGGCCGCGGTGGCAAGCGTCCACGCCGCGATCGAGATCGTCGACAGCCGCATCGCCGACTGGAAAATCACCTTTGCCGACACGGTCGCCGACAATGGCTCGTCGGCCTTCTTCGTGCTGGCAGACGACGGCCTGCCGCTCGCCGGGCTCGACCTCGAAGGTGCGGCGATGGAGATGTCGGTGAACGGCGCGGTCGCGTCGACCGGCGTCGGCGCCGCGGCGCTTGGCAACCCGCTCAACGCCGCCGCCTGGCTTGCCCAGACGCTGTCGACGCGCGGCGAGCCGCTGCAGGCGGGCGATATCCTCCTCGCCGGCGCGCTCGGGCCGATGGTCGCGCTGACGCCGGGCGACCAGGTCGAGGCGCGCATCGCCGGCATCGGCACCTGCAGCTTTACGTACAAGGCATAGCGAAATGGCGAAAACCAAAGTCGCGATCATCGGCTCGGGCAATATCGGCACCGACCTGATGATCAAGATCATGCGCCTGTCGGATATCCTCGAAATGGGCGCTTTCGTCGGGATCGATCCCGAAAGCGACGGGCTCAAACGCGCCGAACGGCTGGGCGTGCCGATCACGGCGGATGGCCTCGACGGCCTGATCGCGCTGCCGGGCTTTGCCGATATCGCGATCGTTTTCGATGCGACCTCCGCAGGTGCCCATAAGCACCACAGCGACGTGCTGATCGCGCACGGCAAGCGCGTCGTCGACCTGACCCCGGCGGCGATCGGTCCTTACACGATCCCGCCGGTGAACGGCGACGCGAACCTCGATGCCGCCAACGTCAATATGGTGACCTGCGGCGGGCAGGCGACGATCCCGATCGTCGCCGCGGTGAACCGCGTTTCGAAAGTCCATTATGGCGAGATCGTCGCGTCGATCGCGTCGAAAAGCGCTGGCCCCGGCACCCGCGCCAACATCGACGAGTTCACCGAGACGACAAGCCAGGCGATCAGGGAGGTCGGCGGCGCGACGCGCGGCAAGGCGATCATCGTTCTCAATCCCGCCGAACCGCCGCTGATCATGCGCGATACCGTCTATTGCCTGTGCGATGACGGCGACCGTGCCGCGATCGCGAAGAGCGTCGAAGATATGGTCGCCGAAGTGCGGGCCTATGTGCCGGGATACCGGCTGAAACAAGAGGTGCAGTTCGAAAACATCGGAGGCAACGCGCCGCTGCGTATCCCCGAAATGGGCGGCAGCTTCACCGGGCTCAAGGTCAGCGTCTTCCTCGAGGTCGAGGGCGCGGCGCATTACCTGCCCGCCTATGCCGGCAATCTCGACATCATGACCTCGGCGGCGCTCAGGACCGCCGAGAAGATCGCACTCCGCATGAAGCAGGATATGGCGGCATGACCTTCGACCCGACGACCAGCAAACTGTATATCCAGGACGTGACGCTTCGCGACGGCATGCACGCGATCCGCCACCAATATGGCCTCGATAATGTAAAGGCGATCGCCAGGGCGCTCGATGCGGCGAAGGTCGATGCGATCGAGGTCGCGCATGGCGACGGGCTGCAGGGGTCGAGCTTCAACTATGGCTTCGGCGCCCAGACCGACTGGGACTGGATCGGCGCGGTCGCCGAAGTGCTCGAACATAGTGTGCTGACCACGCTGTTGCTTCCCGGCATCGGCACCATCCACGACCTCAAGCATGCCTATGAGATGGGCGTGCGCTCGGTGCGGATCGCGACCCACTGCACCGAGGCCGATGTCGCGAAGCAGCATATCGAATTTGCGCGCGGCATCGGCATGGACGTCTCCGGCTTCCTGATGATGAGCCATATGTCCGAGCCCGAGCCGCTCGCGCAGCAGGCCCTGCTGATGGAAAGCTATGGCGCGCATTGCGTCTATGTCACCGACAGCGGCGGCGCGCTGACGATGGACCAATATGCGGCGCGGCTGCAGGCATACGACCGGGTGCTCAAGCCCGAGACGCAGCGCGGTGTTCATGCGCACCACAATCTCAGCCTCGGCGTCGCGAACAGCATCGTCGCGGTGCAGAATGGCGCGATCCGCGTCGATGCGAGCCTTGCGGGCATGGGCGCCGGTGCGGGCAATGCGCCGCTCGAAGTGTTCATCGCCGCCGCCGACGTCCATGGCTGGAAGCATGGCTGCGACCTTTATGCGCTGATGGATGCGGCCGAGGACCTCGTCCGCCCGCTGCAGGACCGCCCGGTGCGCGTCGACCGCGAGACGCTGACGCTGGGATACGCGGGGGTCTACTCCAGCTTCCTCCGCCATGCCGAGAAAGCCGCCGCCGAGCATGGACTCGACACCCGCGCCATCCTCGTCGAACTCGGCCGCCGCAAGATGGTCGGCGGGCAGGAGGATATGATCGTCGACGTCGCGCTCGATATGCTGCGGGCCGGCAAATGACCACGCCGGCGGCCATCGACGAACAGGTTCGGCTTGCCGCCCGGGCGCTCGCGTCTGCAGGTCTTGTCCATGCCTTCGGCCATTGCAGCGCGCGGCTCGACGCGACGAGCTTTCTCGTTTGCGCGCCGCTCCCTATGGGGCGCGTCGCCGACGAGCCGGGGACCGTTGTGCCGCTCGACGGGCCGCTTCCAGAGGGTGTCCTCGGCGAAGTGCGCATCCACCGTGAAATCTACCGCCGGCGTTCCGGGGTCGGCGGCGTATGCCGCATCATGCCGCCCGCGGTGATGGCACTCTCGGCCGCCGGCCTCGTGCCGGTCCCGCGCCACGGCATCGGTGCCTATTTCAAGTCGATCCCGTTCTGGAACGATCCGCGCCTGCTCCGCAGCGACGCGGCCGCCGCGGATCTCGCCGACATGCTCGGCGACGCTCCCGCACTCGTAATGCGCGGCAATGGCGCCGTCGTTGTGGGTGAAAGCCTGCCGCAAGCGGTGACGCTCGGATGGTTCCTCGAAGACGCAGCGCGCATCGAGCGCGATGTCCGGGCCATGGGCCTCGACCTGGAAGCGGCTCGGCTGACTTCGGAAGAAATCGACGCGCGGCAGACTTGGTCAGGTGGGGTGGTCGAGCGGATGTGGCGGCATCTCACGGGAGACATGCTATGAGCTATTCCTCGATCTATGCGGCGAGCGTCGCCGATCCCGCGGCTTTCTGGATGGAGGCGGCGCAACTGATCAATTGGGAGCAGGCGCCCACACGCGCCGGAGACGCGCAGCCCGATGGCATCTGGACCTGGTTTCCGGACGGCCGTCTCAACACCTGCCACAATGCCGTCGATCGCCATATCGCTGCCGGCCGCGGCGAACGCACCGCGCTGATCCACGACAGCGCGATGACCGGCCGCGTCACGCGCTACACCTATGCGGATATCCAGCGCGAAGTCGCACAGGTTGCGGGTATGATCCGCGCGCAAGGCGTCGATCTTGGCGACCGCGTGATCATCTATATGCCAATGGTGCCCGAGGCGGTGTTCGCGATGCTCGCCTGCGCGCGCATCGGCGCGGTGCATTCGGTCGTATTCGGCGGCTTCGCCTCGCACGAGCTCGCCAAGCGCATCGACGATGCCGAACCCAAGCTGGTCCTGACCGCATCTTGCGGCCTCGAACCCGGCCGGACCGTCGCCTACAAGCCCTTGCTCGATGCTGCTATCGCGCTGGCCACCCACAAGGTTCTATACACCGTCGTCCTGCAGCGGCCCGAGCTGACCGCGTCGCTCGAAGCCGGCCGCGATATCGAGTGGAGCGAGGCGTGCGCGGCGGCCGAGCCGGCGGATTGCGTTCCGGTGTCCTCCGACCATCCGCTCTACATCCTTTATACCTCAGGGACGACGGGCATCGCCAAGGGCGTCGTCCACGACAATGGCGGTCATGCCGTTGCCATGGCCTGGTCGGTTCCGAACATCTATGGTGTCGGAACCGACGAAGTCTTCTGGGCGGGATCCGATATCGGCTGGGCGGTCGGGCACAGTTACATCGTCTACGGTCCGCTCATCCACGGCTGCACGAGCGTCATGTATGAGGGAAAGCCGGTCGGAACTCCCGATGCAGGCGCCTTCTGGCGGGTCATTCGTGACCATGAAGTCGATGTCTTCTTTACCGCGCCGACCGCGATCCGCGCGGTAAAGCGCGAGGATCCCGAGGGCCTCCTCCTCGCCGAGAAGGGAAGCGGCCGCCTCCGGGCGCTCTATCTTGCCGGCGAGCGTGCCGATCCCGACACCTTGGCCTGGGCGGAGACGATGCTCGGAGTTCCGGTCATCGATCACTGGTGGCAGACCGAGCTTGGCTGGCCCGCGCTGGGAACCTGCATCGGTCTTAGCGACACGCGCACCCGTCACGGCAGCGCCGGGCGCCCTATTCCGGGCTATAGTTTCGCAATCCTTGATAGCGAGGATAAGGAGCTGGCCGCCGGTGAGATCGGCGACATCGTCCTTAGCCTCCCGCTGCCACCCGGCTGCTTCCCCACGCTCTGGCAGCGTCACGCCCATTTCCAGGACGCCTATCTCAGCCAGCATCCCGGCTTCTACACCACAGGCGATGCCGGCATGGTCGATGACGACGGTTTCGTCCATGTGATGAGCCGTATCGACGACATCATCAATGTCGCAGGCCACAGGCTGTCGACCGGGGCAATCGAGCAAATAGTCTCCGCGCATCCCGCGGTCGCCGAGTGCGCTGTGATCGGAGCCAACGACGTCATCAAGGGGATGATTCCCATCGGCTTCATCGTCCTGAAGGCTGGCGTGCAGGTATCCGACGACGAGGTTTCGCGCGAGGTCGTGGCGCGTGTGCGCGACGAACTCGGCCCCGTCGCCGCGTTCAAGTCCGTCCATGTGGTGAAAGCCCTGCCGAAGACGCGTTCGGGCAAGACGCTGCGCGCGACGATCCGCGCGATTGCCAACGGGGAGGCCGTTGCCACTCCCGCGACGATCGAAGACCCGGCCGCTCTCGAACATATTTACCAATCGGTCGCCGAAACTTCCAAGGTGGAAGGATAATCTTGACTTAGAAAACATAAACTGGTTTACATAGATTCGAAAATCGTTGCCGACAGCGACAGACTGCGGCCAACTTGGGAGGGTTGATCATGAAGACTGCCACATTCAGAATTCTGGTGTCCGGCGCGGCGATCTTGTCGCCGCTGCATGCTGCTATGGCGCAAGAGGCGGCGGCGCCGGAAGCGCCGGCTGCGCAGGAAGAAACATATCCTGGCGAAATCCTCGTCACGGCGCAGCGCCGCGAAGAACGCGTTCAGGACATCCCGGTCGCGATCACCGCTTTTGGCGGCCAGCAGGTTGAGAAGCTCGGAATTCTGAGCCTTGAGAACATCGCGCCGCGCGTTCCCTCGTTCTATTTTGGCAGCTTTGGCGCAGCCCGCCCGCAGCTTTACATTCGCGGCATCGGTACCCGTTCGTTCGATCCCGGCTCGGAAAGCTCGGTCGGCGTGTTCGTCGACGACGTCTATGCCGGCCGTGCCTCAGGCTCGTTCGGTTCGCTTCGCGATGTCGAGCGCATCGAAGTCTTGCGCGGTCCGCAAGGCACGCTCTACGGTCGCAACACGATCGCTGGTGCGATAAACGTGATTACCAAAGGTCCGACCGACTATTTCACGGGTGAGGCAGAGGCCGGCATCAGCAATTATGACGGCTATAGCCTGTTCGGCGCCGTCGGCGGCCCGATTGCGGGCGATAAGCTAATGTTTCGCGTAGCGGGCTGGAAGGCCGAGCGCGATGGTTACCAGACAAATTTGCAGACTGGCACCAAATTCCAGGGCATCGACAATTGGGGTGGACGGGCGCGGCTGCGCTTCGCACCGAGTGAACAACTCACGATCGATTTGACGGCCGAATTGTCGCGCGACGGCGACAAGGCGGCATTTTCTGGTTTTAGCCGCGGCAGCGGGCCCGCGGAGTCACTTGCCGGAGTCATCACGCCTGCCAATCCTCTCGCGACATTCCTTGGCCGCCCCGGTCGCACACCTATCCCCTATTTTGGCGGCAATGCGGGCAACCTGTCGTTTGATCCTTATCTCGACCGCAAGACCGAGACATATATCGGACGCGTTGAATATGATGCCGGTTTTGCGACGATCACGTCGATCAGCGCGCTGAAGAAGCTTCGCATTTCAGACGGCCGTGATCTCGAGGGCACTTCTCTCGACATTGCGAACCAGCTTAGTAACGAGCGCTCGAAGCAGTTCAGCCAGGAAATTCGCATCACTTCCGATCCAAGCGGGCCAGCGTCGTTCGACGGAAACCTCGATTGGATCATCGGCGCCTTCTATTATCGTGACCGCAGCGCGCGGAGCGACGAATTTCGCCTGGGCGTCGATAGCGTCGTAGCGTTGCTCAGCGGTGGGCCGCAAGTCAGCACCGCAATCTCGGATTATGAGATCGACAGCTATGCCATCTTTGGCCAGGCGACGATCCATCTTGGCGAAAAATTCGAAGTCACCCTCGGCGGCCGCTATACGCGCGACGAGAAGAGGGCGGTGCAGCAGGGCCTGAACACCCGGCCCGGGGTTCCGCTCATCGCCGTGCCTTTCCTGGTCGACAACAGCGCGACCTACGAGAGTTTTGATCCGCGCATCGTCGCCACTTACAAGTTCAGCCCCGACGCAAGCATCTATGCGAGCTATTCGACCGGCTTCAAGAGCGGCGGCTTTCAATATGTGCCCTTCTCGGCGGCACAAGCGAACGTCCTGTTCCAGCCCGAGGACATCAAGACCTATGAAGTCGGTTTCAAGTCCGAATGGCTCGATCGCCGGCTCCGTTTCAACGTGGCGGCCTTCCATTATGACTATAAGGATCTGCAGGTTTCGCGGATCGTCGATCTGGGCGGCGGCTCGGCCGCCAGCCTGATAAGCAACGCCGCTGCGTCGAAGATCTACGGCGCCGACGTCGAACTCCTGCTGCGTCCGAGCGACAATATCGACTTCAGCGTGACCTATGGTTATCTCGACGCGAAATATGACGCCTATTTCACTAACGCTGATGGTGTTCCGCCGACTGCCGCGACCGATTTCTCTGACCGGCGTCTGGTGCGTGCGCCCAAGCACAGCATCAATGTCGGTGCCGAATGGCGGATTCCGACTGGCGATAATAGCGGTCTGACACTGCGCGCCGACTATGCACTGCTCGACGAATTCTACCATGAGCCGGGCAATGCCAATCCCATCTATGGCGGTGCCGTCAGCCTGTCGCGCGAGCCCTCCTACGGCCTCCTCGATCTCCGCGCGGCGTACGAGATTGGTGATTTCCGGATCACCGCTTATGTTACCAACGCGACCAAGCAAAATTATCGCCGCACGGTCCTGGCTCTCGGCTCGACGCTGAGCGACTTTCCGGGCGAACCGCGAATCTACGGCCTCAAAGTCGGTTATCGCTTCTGATCTCCTCCGGCCGTCCTGCTAGGGCTAGCAGTCGGCGGACTTGGGGGCCGGAAGATGTCGGCAACGCGGCATCTCCGGCCCCCTTTTTACGTGTTCATTTGGCATAATTTGATTAGCGGGGCTCCTCCGGCTTGACCCTATTGCGCAATCTAGTAAACATACTTACAAAATGGGTTGTCATGGGAGAGTGGCATGGCGTTCGAGCGCTTGACGCTGACGGTCAAAGGCGGGCTGGCCCGTCTCGAATTCAACAATGCGGTGCGGGGCAACCCGATCGACGAGACCTTCTGCGCTGAAACCTGCGAAGCAGCGACCCTGTTGTCGGTCGATCCCTCGGTACGCTGCGTCCTCGTCACCGCGTTGGGCGACGCGTTCGGCTATGGCGGCGACATCACCAGCTTCGTGAACGATCTCGACTCGCTGCCCGCGAATATCAAGCGCTGGACGACATCGCTCCACAGCGGGATAGCGCGGCTCCAGCGCATGGATGCGCCGGTCGTCGCGGCGGTGCACGGCGTTTGTGCAGGCGGCATGTCGGCTTTCGTCGCCGGCGCCGACATCCTGATCGCAGCCGAGGATGCGAAGTTCGTCGCCGCCTATCCCGGGATCGGCTTCTCGTGCGACGCGGGATCGTCGATCATGTATGCGCGGCGCATGGGCGCGGCGCGCGCGCGCCGGTTCCTCCTGCTCAACGAAAGTCTCGGCGCCGAGGCCGCGCTCGCATGCGGCCTTGCCGACGAAGTCCATTCGAAGGATGCGTTCCGCGCGCGGGCCGAAGAGGTGGCCCGGCAACTGGCCGCAGGGCCGACCAAGGCGTTCGGCGAGATCCGGCGCCTCATGCTTTCGGTCTTCGACCAGCCGCTCGAGACCCAGCTCGAACTCGAAGCCCAGGCGCTCAGCCGGTCGTCGGGGACGCGCGACGCGGCGGGCGCCATCAAGGCGTTCACCGAGCGTCGTCGACCCGAATTCGGAGGGGTGTGACATGTGGCTCTTTCCGGAAATCCGTAGCCTTGGCCAATATCCCGAATATTGGGCGCGCCATGATCCCTCGCGCGCGGCACTCCGCACGGCGGCGCGGGTCGTCGACTTTGCCGAGTTCGATCGCGCCTGCGCGCGCGTCGCCAACTATCTCTCGGACGGGATCGCGCGTCCCGGTGAGCTGGTCGGCTTCATGGGCAAGAACAGCTTCGACTTCTATTTCGCGCTCTTCGGCTGTGCGCGCACCCGCGCCGGCCTCGTCATCTTCAACTGGCGCCTCGCGCCCGCCGAGCTCGCCGCGCAGATCGCCGACAGCGAGGTCCGCCATGCGATCGTCGAACGCGAGCAGGCGGAGCTCTGGCAGGCGGCGTGCGCGCACCTCAGCACGCCCCCGCAGGCGATCTGGATCGACGAGCAGGAGACGCTGGAAAAGCGCGTGGCGGGCTGTTCCGAAAAGCCGGTCGCCAAGCGGCCGCATCTGGAGGACACGGCGTTCCAGCTCTACACCTCGGGTACGACGGGGAATGCCAAGGGGGTGATGCTCTCGCATGGCGGCACCAACATGATGCGGCTCTCGGAGCATCTCGAACCGACCTACAAATGGCAGGCGGGCGACAGTTTCGTCAACGGCCTGCCCAATTTCCATCTGCTGCACATCGGTATCATGCTGCAGTGCCTCTACAATGGCGTGGCGATCGACATCGTGCGGCAGTTCGACCCCGCCGCGATGCTCGCCACCATCGACCGCATGAAGCCGACGCTCCTGACGCTGACCCCGACGATGCTCCAGATGCTGCTCGACCATCCCGATGCAGCGAAGACCGATTTCTCGTCGATCCGTCTGACGCTCTATGCGGGCTCGCCGATCAGCCTCGGCCTCATCAAGCGCGCGATCGCCACCATGCCCGGCGAGTTCATGCAATTCTACGGCTCGACAGAGGCGGGCGGGGCGACATCGATCCTCCGGCCCGACGAGCATGATCTCGAGCATGAAGAAAAGCTCAAGAGCTGCGGCCGCCCGCTGCCGCTGATCGAGTTTCGCATCGTCGACGCCGATGGCCGCGAAGTGCCCGACGGCGAACCGGGCGAACTTCTCATCCGCCAGCCGTCGATCACCACGGGCTATTGGCGCCAGCCCGAACTGACCCAGCAGGCAATCGAAAATGGCTGGTATCGCTCGGGCGATATCGCGCGGCGTGACGAAGAGGGGCTCTATTATATCGTCGACCGCGCCAAGGACATGATCGTCTCGGGCGGCGAGAATATCTACTCGGCCGAGATCGAGAATGTGCTGTCGACCCATCCGGCGGTTGCTGGCGTCGCCGTCATCGGTGTCCCCGATCCGCGCTGGGGCGAGAGCGTGAAGGCGATCGTCATCGTGCGCGAGGGGCATGCTGCCGACGAAGATGTGCTGGTCGCCCACTGTCGCGGCCTGCTCGCCGGCTACAAGGTCCCCAAAAGCGTCGATTTTGTCGAGGCCTTCCCGCTCGTGCCGTCGGGCAAGGTGTCCAAGAAGGACCTTCGGGCGCCCTATTGGGATGGGCAACAGCGCAGCGTCGCATGAGCGGCGATCCGCTGCTCGTCGAACGCCGCGGTGCGGTAGCGCTGCTTACCTTCAACCGCCCCGATAAGCTCAACGCGCTTACGTCGGCGCTCCGCCGCGCCTTTATTGCCGCTCTTTCTGACCTCGCGGACGACGACGAGGTGCGCGCGGTGGTTCTGACGGGCGCGGGGCGAGCCTTTTCGTCCGGGCTCGATCTCGGCGAGATCGCGGCCTCCGGGGCAAGCGTCGAGGACAATGTCGGCGCCGAGAACATGGTCGATGCGATCGCCGCCTTTCCGAAGCCGCTCATCGGCGCGATCAACGGTATCGCGGTGACGGGCGGGTTCGAGATCGCGCTGGCACTCGATATCCTGCTCGTCGCCGAGGAAGCCTCCTTCATCGACAGCCATGTCCGCGTCGGCATTACACCGGGCTGGGGGTTGTCGCAGCGCTTGGCGCGGGCGGTCGGACTATCGCGCGCCAACGAGCTGTCGCTATCGGCGCGTCCACTTGCCGCGCATGAAGCGGTGGCTTGGGGCCTCGCAAATCATGTCTATCCAGCGGGCGAGCTCGTGCCTGCGGCGCTCGCGCTGGCCGATCAGATCGCCGCGCACGCGCCTGGGGGCGTTGAGGCGATGAAGGCGCTGATCCGGTCCGGGTTCGAGGCCACGCTCGAGGCAGGCCTTCGCATGGAAGACGCAGCGGCGCGCGCCGCCAATCTCGACGTCGCACCCGACGCGGTCGCGGCAGGCTTTAACCGCGCCCGCGCGCAGCAGGGCGAGGGCGGTTCAAGAGAATAGCCGGCCGCCGTCGACCACAGCGACCTGTCCGGTCGTGAAGCCCGCGCGCATGAAATAAAGATAGGCTTCGGCGGCTTCGACGGGAAAGCCCATCCGCGGCAGCGGCTGGGCTTTCGTCATCGCGCCCCGCGCATCCTCGGGAACCTTCGCCCACATCTCGGTCGCGATCAGCCCCGGCGTCACCGCATTCACCCGGACCGGCGCAAGGTCGACCGCGAGGCCGCGCGCGAGATGTTCGACCGCGCCGGCGATCGCGGTCGACATCGTCGATCCCCTGGTCGGCCGGTGCGCGTAGAGCCCGGCCGTCAGCGTTATCGAGGCCTCGGGCGACAGCTTGGGCAGCGCGTGCTTGACCGCGAGCAGCGGCCCCCAGAAGCGGGCACCCATGGCGCTTTGCGCGGCCGCCAGGTCGAAGTCGGAGCCGATCGTGAGCCCGCGGGGGAGCCGGTCGCCTGCCGTGTGCACGAGATGATCGATCGCGCTGCAGCCTTCGAAGAAGGCAGCGAGGCTGGTCTCGTCGGTCGTATCGACCACCGCGCCGCTGGCCTGCGCTCCAAGCCGCGCGAGCGCATCCTCGATTTTTGCCAGGTTCGTCGAACCGATATGGACAGTGGCGCCGGCGGCAATCGCGGACTCGGCAACGGCGAAGCCGATCCCCGAGCTTCCCCCGAGAATAACGATGTGACGGCCTTCGAGCATGTCGCGTCTTTCCTTCAGAGCCGGATGATCATCTTGCCCTTGTTCTCGCCGCGATACAGTCCGGCGAGCGCATCGGGGCACGCCTCGATACCCGAGAGGATATCTTCTTCATAGGCGAGCTGACCGGTACGGACCCATTCGGCAAGCTGCGCGACGCTCGCTTCATAGCGGTCCATATGATCGAAGATGACAAAGCCTTCCATGCGCGCGCGCTTGACGAGCAGGTGCCGTTCGATGCGCGGGCCTTCGGGCCAGGGATCCCAACGATCGATGGCAGCCGTGCCGCAAACGACGACGCGGGCACGGAGCGCGAGATGCGCCAGCACCGCGTCGCTGATCGCGCCCGCGGTATTGTCGAAATAGATATCGATGTCCTCGGGGCAGGTGCGGGCAAGCGCAGCGCGAAGGTCGCCCGCCTTATAGTCGATAGCGGCATCATAGCCGAAACGCTCGAGACAGAGCTTCACCTTGTCGGGACCGCCCGCAATGCCGACGGTACGGCAACCGAGCAGCTTGCCGATCTGTCCGACCGCCGACCCGACCGCTCCGGCTGCGGTCGAGACGAGCAATGTCTCATCGGGCGCCGGTTTGCCGATGCCGGTGAGCGCGAGGTGCGCCGTGACGCCGTTGATCCCCAATATGCCGAGGCTCAGCGACAGCGGAAGATCGGTCTCGGAGATCTTGCGAACGACGGCGCTCGCGGGCGCGGCCGCCTCTTCCTGCCAGCCGAACCAGCCGGTGACCGCGTCGCCGACCGCATAGCCGGGGTGACGCGTTTCGGTGACGACACCAGCGGTAAGCGCGCGCATCACCGAGCCGATGGCCACCGGTTCGGCATAATTGCCCTTGTCGGCGATCCAGCCGCGCATCGCGGGCTCCACCGACAGAAAGTGGTTGCGGACCCGGATCTCCCCTTCGCCGAGCGGCTGGTGCGGCGCCTCGACGATCTCGAAATTCTTCGCTTGCGCAATGCCTTCGGGGCGGCAGACGAGGAGGCACTGGCGGTTCATTGGGCAAGTCCCATGCTGCGGCGTGCGGCGGCATAATCGCCGGCAAGCCAGTCGAGCCATTCCGCGGCGGGTCCCGCCGACTTGATCGCGCCGATCCCTTGGCCCGCGCTCCAGATATCGCGCCACGCCTTGCTGTTCGCGCCGCCATTGTTGATGTTGATCGCACCGCCGCTCGTTGCCGGGACAAGATTATCGGGGTCGAGTCCGTTCTCGACGAGCGAAGGCTTCAGGAAACTCGCCTTCACGCCGGTAAAGCAGCTCGTGACGAGCACATCCTTCGCGCTCCCCTCGACAAGCATGGCTTTGAACCCGGGCTGAGTGTTGGCTTCGCTCGAGGCGAGAAAGGGCGAGCCGATATAGGCAAGGTCGGCGCCCAACGCTTCGGCCGCGAGGATGCCGCGCCCGTTCGCGATACAGCCCGCGAGCAGCAGCAGCCCGTCCCACCATTCACGGATCTCGCCGACGAGCGCGAAAGGCGACTGGTCGCCGGTGTGGCCGCCGGCGCCGGCGGCGACCGCGATGATGCCGTCGACCCCCATTTCGGCGCATTTCTGGGCATGGCGGTTGCGGATGACATCCTGGAAGACAAGGCTGCCGTTGGCCTGCAGTTCGCGCACGAGCCCGGGGTCGGCGGCGAGCGCCAGCACGACGATCGGGACTTTGTGCTTCAGCACGACATCGAGATCGGGGGCGAGCCGCTCGTTGCTCTTGTGCGCGACGAGATTGACGCACCAGGGCTGCGTGCCGACGCTTGCCGCAATGCGCGCGAGATCCTTGTCGAGCGCTTCGGTGCTACGCGGATTGAGCGCGGGCATCGCGCCGATGATGCCGGCGTTGCACTGCGCGATGACGAGATTGGCCGTCGAGGCGATGAACATCGGCCCCGCCATGACCGGGAGGCGAAGGCCGGATTTGAGCCGGGCGGCGAGGCCGGCGCTCGTCATGCGGCGCTCCGCCAGGCGATCCGGCCCTCGTCGAGGACGAGGCGCTCGCCGACATGGGCGCGGAAGGCGGCGCCGTGTGCGTCCGGCCAGATGCTGAACGCAAGCGTGTCGCCGGGAAAGACGATGCCGGAAAAACGGCAGGAGAGCGCGCTCGTCTCGGCGGGGTTGCGGCCCAGCGCGCGCGATAATGCCGCGCCTGCGACGCCATAGCTGCCAAGGCCGTGCATGATCGGCCGGTCGAAGCCCGCCGACCTGGCAAAAGCGGGGTCGATATGGAGCGGGTTCCAGTCGCCCGAGAGGCGGTAGATCAGCGCGGCGCGCGGCGAGAGGGAGGTGCTTGTTTGGGCGCCCGGCGCCGTCTCTGGGATGACCGTCGATGCGCGAGGCGCCGCAGGACCACCGAAGCCGCCGTTGCCGCGCAGCAAGAGCGTCTGGCGAAGCGTGCAATAGGTGGTGCCGTCGGCGGCATTGGCGATCTGGCGCTCGAGCTCGAGGATCGCGCCGCGGCCCTCACCGCGGTCGGTGAGGCCGACGACCCGCGCTGTCCCGAGGACATCTGCGCTTGGGGAAAGCGGCGCATGAAAGGTTGCGGCCTGCGCGCTGTGCACGAGGCGGCGGAAGTCGACGCCGAAGGCGGCGTCGCGGATCCACATGCCGGGCGAGCAGAGCGTGACCGCGAAGGTCGGGAGGACCGACAGCCTTGTCTCGTCGAGAAAGGCGAGGTCTCCCTCGTCCAGCGGGTCGTGGCCGAGCCCGACGCCGAGCGCATAGAGGATGGCATCGCGCGCGATGTAGCTCTGCCGCGCTTCGCCGAAATCATGCGCGAGGATGCGATCGGGCCGGAAGGTCATGGATCAGACCGGTTCCCAGGTGAAGACGTCGGCCGAGCGGTGCAGCGGGTAGAAGTCGTTCGCGAACTGGTCGAAGACGCGCTCGGCGACCGTCTCGGGGGTCCAGCCGTCGGCGGTGTGCGCGGTACGGATCGGGCGCGGCTGCGAGAAGAGGAAGATCTCGTTGTTGCGCACCGCGAAGATCTGCCCGGTCACCTTGGCGCCGGCATCGCCGGTGAGCGCGACGACGAAGGGGGCAATCTTGTCGGCCTCGAGCTTCTTGAGGCCGTCGACGCGCTTCTGCTGCTCGGGCGTATCGGTCGGGATCGAGTCGATCATGCGCGTCCAGGCGAAGGGCGCGATCGCGTTCGAGCGCACGCCGAAGCGCTGCATGTCGAGCGCGATCGATTTCGAGAGGCCGACGATGCCGAGTTTGGCCGCGGCATAATTGGCCTGCCCGAAATTGCCGATGAGCCCGCTCGTCGAGGTCATATGGACATAGGCGCCCGACGCCTGCTCCTTGAAGAAAGGGGCGGCGGCGCGGCTCGTGTTGAAGCTGCCCTTCAAATGCACGGCGAGCACCGCGTCGAAATCGTCGGGGCCCATCTTGTGGAAATAGACGTCGCGCAGGTTCCCGGCGTTGTTCACTACCGCGTCGATGCGGCCGAAGCCGTCGACCGCGGCCTTGACCATCGCGCAGGCGCCGTCCCAGTCGGCGACGCTGTCATGATTGGCAACCGCCTTGCCGCCCATTGCGACGATCTCGGCGACCACCTGTTCGGCGGGCGAGCCTTCGTCGCCGCCCTCGCCGGTCAGCGATACGCCGAGGTCGTTGGCCACCACCGCGGCGCCGGCCTTCGCCATCTCGAGCGCGATACCGCGGCCGACGCCGCGTCCCGCGCCGGTCACCAGCACGGCTTTTCCGTCCATCATTCCCATATGTTTCGTCCTCAATAGCTTTTGGGGAGATCGAGCACCTTCTCGGCGATGAAGCTCATGATCAGCTGCTCGGTGATCGGGGCGAGGCGGGTCAGCGCGCTTTCGCGGTAGAGCCGCTCGACATGATATTCCTTGGCGTAGCCGAAGCCGCCATGCGTCGCGACCGCCTGCCAGGCGGCATCGTGGCACGCGCGTGCGGCGAGGAACTTGGCGCTGTTCGCCTCGGCGCCGCAGGGCAGACCGCTGTCATAGAGGCGCGCGGCCTTTTCGACCATCAGCCAAGCCGATTCCAGATACATCCATTTCTCGGCGAGCGGATGCTGGATGCCCTGGTTCTGTCCGATCGGGCGGTCGAACACGATGCGCTCCTTGGCATATTGGGTCGCGCGCCGCAGCGCGTCGCGGCCGATACCGATCGCCTCGGCGCCGATCAGCACCCGCTCGGGGTTGAGACTGTGAAGGATGTAGGAGAAGCCCTTGCCCTCCTCACCGATCCGGTCCTCTTCGGGAATGAACAGGCCGTCGATGAAGATCGCGTTCGAATCGACGGCCTTGCGGCCCATCTTGGGGATGAGATGGACGTCGATCTTGGCGCGGTCGAGGTCGGTGTAAAAGATGGTGATACCGTCGGTGGGCTTGGCGCAATCCTCGAACTTGGTCGTGCGCGTGAGCAGCATGATCTTGTTCGCGACCTGTGCGGTCGAGGTCCAGACCTTCTGCCCGTTCACGACATAACCGCCCGGCACCTTCTCGGCGAAGGTCTTGATCCGCGTCGTGTTGAGCCCCGCATCGGGTTCGGTGAAGCCGAAGCAGCACTGGTCCTCGCCGGCGACCAGCCGGGGGACCCAACGCGCCTTCTGCTCGGGCGTGCCTTTCACGACGATCGGGTGCGGGCCGAACAGATTGATATGGATCGTCGAGGCCGCGGCGAAGCCGCCGCCCGACGCGGCCACTTCGTTCATCATCGTCATCGCCTCGGTGACCCCGAGGCCCGAGCCGCCATATTCCTCGGGCATGGTGATGCCGAGCCAGCCGCCGTCCGCCATGGCGCGGTGGAAATCCTTCGGAAACTCGCCGGTATTGTCGCGGTCGAGCCAATATTCATCGTCGAACGGCGCGCAGACGGCGCGGACGCCTTCGCGGATCGCGGCGAGATCGTCTTCGGTGGGAAGCGGGCGGGTGGCAGTCATAACCTCTCTCCGTGGTCAGGCGCTGGCAAGCGTGCGGCGCGCGGCCTTCAAATGCGGGATGTCGACCATTTTCCCGTCGATGCCGAGCGTTCCCGCATCGGGGTTCGCGGCAAAGGCATCGACGATCTTCTGCGCCTCGGCGATCTCCTCGTCCGAGGGGCTGAAGCAGCGGTTGATGATCGCGACCTGGTCGGGATGGATCGCGATGCGCCCGGTGAAGCCGTCGCGGCGCGCGCGGCGGCAATCGGCCTCGAGCCCTTCGGGGTTGCGGAAATCGGCATAAAGCGTGTCGACCGGCGCGACGCCTGCCGCGGCCGAGGCATAGAGACAGAGCGAGCGGGCGAGGCGGTAGGGATCGGTCCAGTGGCCGTCCTCTTCCTTATTGCCCGTTGCGCCGATCGCGGCGGCGAGATCTTCGGCGCCCCAGGTGAGCGCAACAAGCCGCGGATGCGGCGGCGCGTAGCTGCCGAGGTTGAACATTGCGAGCGGGGTCTCGGTCGCGACGACGGCGATCTTGACACTGCCTTGCTCCATTCCGGCCTTGGCCTCGAGGCGGTCGAGCTCCTGTCCGATCCGTTCGATATCGGCAGCGCCATTGGCCTTCGGGATGAGCAGCCCGTCGAGCCCCGGCTTCACCACCGCCGCGAGATCGTCGAAAGTCAGGCCGGTGTCGAAGGGGTTCACCCGCACGAAGAAGGACCAGTCATGCTCGCTCCTGTCGTCGAGGAGCGCGGCGACCTGCGCGCGCGCGGCCTCTTTCATGCTTGGCGCGACGCTGTCCTCGAGGTCGAGGATCAGGACGTCGGCGCCGATGCCGCTGGCCTTGACGAATTTCTTCTCGCTGTCGCCGGGCACGAAGAGGAGCGAGCGAAGCCTCACGCGGGGCTCCGCATCATCAGTGCGCCGCGCAGCGTGCGGCAGACGATCTCGTCCTTCTGGTTGAGCCCGATATGCTCGAAGGTGACGATGCCCTGCGTCGGCCGCGACTTGCTGTCCCTGAGCTCGAGCACCGTGGTGCGCGCGCGGATCGTGTCGCCGGCGAAGACCGGCTTGGGGAAGGTCGTCTCGCTCATCCCGAGATTGGCGATCGTCGTGCCGAGCGTCGTGTCTTGCACCGACAGCCCGATGACGAGCCCGAGGGTGAAGA
>NZ_CP009429.1:0-57500 GCF_001314325.1 Sphingopyxis macrogoltabida | reverse complement strand
CAGATTCTGGCGCAAATCATCACCTGGTCGTCGACATTGCTCGTGATTCGTCTGCTCGATCCGGCCGATTATGGGCTGTTTGCGATGACGCAGGTGGTGCTCGCCTTCCTCGCGTTCCTCAACGGCTGGGGATTCGCGAGCGCGCTGGTGCAATCCGATTCGGTCGATCCGTTCCGAATCAGGCAGGCGTTCGGCCTGCTGCTGCTGCTCAACGCGCTGCTCGCCGCCGTGCAATATTTCGGCGCGCCGATCGCTGCGGCCTATTATGGCCAGCCGATGGTCGCCGAGCTGCTCCGCGTGCAGGCGCTGATCTTTCTCGCGACGCCCTTCATCGCGCTTCCCGAAGTGATGATGTCGCGCAAACTCGATTTCCGCCGTCAGGCGATCGTCAATCTCGTCGCCGCGCTCGCGGGCGCGGGCACCGCGCTCGGCTGCGCGCTCGCGGGATTCGGCGTCTGGACTCTCGTCTATGCGCCGATCGCCATGTTCTGGACGCGCGCAATCGGGCTGACTTTCGTGGCGCGGCTGCTCGTCTGGCCGAGTTTCAACTTCAAGGGGTGCGGCCAGATCATCGGATTCGGATCGGCGGTGCTGTTCAGCCAGCTCTTCTGGCTGGTGCAAAGCCAGTCGGACGTCTTCATCGCCGGTCGCCGATTCGAACCACATGCGCTCGGCCTTTATGCCGAGGCGCTGTTCCTCGCGCAGATCTTCATGGCGAAGTTCGTGCCGCCGCTCAACGAGGTCGCCTTCCCCGCCTATTCGCGAATCAAGGACAATCCGACCGCGATGCGTTGGAGCTTTCTTAAGACGGTCCGCCTGCTGATGCTCGTCGCCGCACCCTTTTATTGCGGACTCGCGGTGGTCGCGGCGCCGATGGTCGAAACGCTGTTCGGGGTGAAGTGGCTCGGCATGGTGCCCTATATCCAGCTGCTGTCGCTCGCGCTCATCGCGATGACGGTGCAGATTCTCTTCGCGCCGGTGAACAATGCGCTCGGCAAGCCGCACGTCTCGATGCTCACCTCGCTCGGCGGTGCGATCATCTTTCCCGCCGCCTTCCTGATCGGTGCCCAATGGGGGCTGATGGGTATCGCCTGGGCGTGGCTGATCGCGGCGCCGCTGCTGCTCTTTGTCGCGGCGCGGATGACGGCGCCGCTGATCGGGGTGTCGCTATGGGATGTCGGCCGCGCCATGCTGCCGGGACTCGTCCCCGCGCTGTTGATGGCGATCGGCGTCGGCTTCGCGGCGCAATTGCTGGCGCCGCTCGGGACTGCGGCGCCGATTCGGCTGGCGCTGCTCGTCGCGCTGGGCGTCGCGCTCTATGGCGGCTTGCTGTGGCTGCTCGAACGCGAGGCGATCGCCGAAGTGATGCGACTCGTCCTGCGGCGGGAAGTTTCCGATTCGGTGTAACGGTACCGGCCCGCTCGCCCTCCCGGCCTCCGATAGGCTACTATCGTTGGGGAGGCCGGGAGGGGGAGCGGGCCGGTACCGCCTTCAGGCGTCAGCCTGAACTACGACGCGATATAATCCCGCATCGCCGCAGCTTCGGCCTCGATCTTGTCGATGCGATATTTGACGAGGTCGCCGATCGACACGAATCCGACCAGCCGGCCGCCGTCGACCACGGGCAAATGGCGGATTCGCTTTTGCGTCATCTGCGACAGCGCGCCGATCACCGCCATCTGCGAATCGCAGGTTACCGGCGATTTGGTCATGACCTCGTCGAGATGCCGGTCGAGTGCTTCGGGACCATAGGAGGACATCAGCCGGACGAGGTCGCGTTCGGAAAAGATGCCGACGATCGCTTCGCCCTCCATCACCGGCACCGCGCCGATGCGATGCTGTGCCAAGAGATCGATCACCGCGCGGACCGTATCTTCTTTCCGTGCCGCAATCACCGGACCCGTGTGCCCGTGCAGGATCGCTCCGATCGTCATGCTTTGCCGCTCCCCATGTCGCTTTTCAGGGCGACCAGCTTAACATGATTCGCGGCCAAGCCCAAAGGACTGCGGCAGGGCGATGGCCTTTCGCGCTTGGTCTTGCCGCGCGGCTGGTCCATGAGAGCGCGCATGGTCAAACGATCCCCGCTCGACAACCGCGACACCTCGCAGGTCGCCTGGGCCCGCTATCGCCGGCTGATGAAGGGAATGGCGCTGGTTTCGTTCGGCGCCGTCCTGCTGGCGCTGGGCTGGCTGCGCTATACGATGGGCGATGCGCTCACCATTCACATGATCATCGCGACGGCGGCGGGGGTCGGGCTGTCGGTCCTGCTCGGCGCCGCGCTGATGGGCCTCGTCTTCCTGTCGAGCGGCAGCGGCCACGACGAAGCGATCGAAGATCCTTTCAAGGACGACCCGGATATGAACCATGACCGATAAGCCAGACTGCCCGCGCGACCCGATCCTGCGCGTCGTCCCGCGCCCCGCGGACATCAACGCCAACGGCCACATCTTCGGCGGCTGGGTCCTCAGCCAGATGGACATTGCGGGCGGCATCGTCGCCGGCCGCGAAGCGCAGGGCGCGGTCGCGACCGTCGCGATCGAGACGATGGAGTTCATCGCCCCGATCCTGCTCCGCGACATCATCTCCATCTACGCGCATATCGAGCGACGCGGGCGCACCTCGCTGGCGATCCGGCTGGAGGTGGTCGCGACCCGCGACGGCGGCCGCACCGAGGAAAAGGTGACCGAAGGCGTCTTCACCTTCGTCGCGCTTGACGAGAATCACCGCCCGCGGCCGCTGCCGGCGCCCTAATCCTCGCTCTTGGGCGTCCGGTACTCGAAACTGCGCGCCGAATTCGCCGGCACGCGCACCGTCCAGGTCGGCAGGCCGTCCTTGCGCGGCAGCTTGCGCAGCCGCGAATCGAGCGTGCCAGTGTCATAGACCTGGAAGCCGAGCTCGAACGTCACCGCAAAGGGATTGGCGTTCGACACCGTGACCCGATACTCATTCTCGCGGTTCTTCGGCGGCACGTAATTTTCCATGTCGACGCGGACCTGGCTGCTTTCGCCGATCACCAGATCGACCTTTTCGCCGACCGCATGGTCGCGCATCATCCCCTCGCCCGCCAGCAGTTCGCGGCCCGCCGCCTGTTCGAACACCGCGACCTGCCCGCTCGGCAGCGGTACGCCGAGCCGGGCGGCTTCCTTGTTCTGCATGCGCAGCAATATTTCGGTCGTCGCCGCCGTCTCCTCGTCCCCCGGACTCGCCCGCAAGCGATAGATCGGCTCGAACGGCACCCCGTCCTTGATCAGCAGCGCCACCTGCTTCTGCCCGTTCGCCGCGACGGTGACCGGAAAAGGCACGCGATAGAGCTTGAGATCGCCCAGATCCTCGAGCTTCGCGGTATCGACCACCGCTATCGGCGCCGCCATCGCCATTTCCCGGCGGCGTGCCCCCGTAACGACGATATCCATCCCCTCCGCCATCGGCGGCGGCGGCGGCGCGGGCGGGGGAGGAGGCGGGGGTGGCGGACCGTAGCGGCCGCTGCCGGTCGGAAAGCAGCGCAGGCTCAGTTGCGGCGGCGGCGGTGCCTCGACGAGCGAATCGAAATCGCTCGTGACGTTGAGCGTGCCCGCCAGCACCGACATGTTCGCGTCGGCAAAGCTTTCGCCATTGCTGTTGGCGACGGTCAGCCAGGCGAACAGGTCGAGCGTCTTGCCGTCTTCGCGAACGCGCGCGACATAATTGCTCGCCCAGTCGAAACCGGTCGACAAATAGGTCAGCGTCACTGTCGCGCGCTGCGCCGCCGGGCTGCGCGTCGTCACCGACAGCGTCGGCTTGGCGGTCAATCCTTCAGGCACCCCGTCATAGACGATGGTTTCGGGAAGTCCCGTGCAGCGCAGCGCTTCATAACCCGCCGAAGTTTGCAGGATGACGGCGCCCTCGGGACCCGAGCGGATGACCGCCTCTTCCTCGGTCACCTTTCCGGTCGCGCGGTCGGTGCGGCGGAGATGGACACGATTGCCGAGCGAACCGTCGAGCAGACTGGCGGGCGACAGCAGCGCCGCATCGCGATTCTTCTGCACGACGCCGCCCGGCAAGCCGGTGACGATCGCCGACACCGCGACCATGCCTTCGGAGACGCCCTCGAAGCGCAGCACCGATTCGCCCGCCGGCAAATCCACCGTCCGGGTTTCGGAAATCAAAGCGAAGCCGTTCAGCCAGTCGCGGTTGATCTCGCCGCCTTCGGCGCGGTCGGGATCTCGAAAGACGCTGACCGCAACCTGGTCGACCGCAGTCGAGGTGACCACCGACTGCGCCGCCGCAGGCGACGCCGCGAACAGCAGCAGCGAAAACATCGACAGGGGGGATGCGGCGCGGCGCATCGGTCCGCGGATCAATAACGCGTTTCGAAGGTGGCGGTGATCGTCGCCTCGCCGTTCGCGGGTACGGTCACCCGCCACTGCGTGCCGTCCGAATCGAGCCTTTCGCTCTTCTGGCTTTCGGTGATGATCTTCGTTTCCGACCAGTACCAGTCGAGCCCGCGCTGCCGGAGATCGAGCGTGACGGGCTCCGACCGGGCGTTGGTCAGCAGATAGGACATCGACGAGCGCCAGACATAGGTCCCGCGTTTTTCGCGCGACACGACGGTCGCCTTCACTTTCACATCAAAGGCATCGCCGGTCTTCAGCCCCAGTTCGCTGCCCATCGGCGTGTGGCCGATCTGGTTCTCGCCGATAAACTGCGGATCGCCGCGCAGGTCGCGCTGGTAAAAGCGCACCGTCCCGGCGGGCAGCGCGTCGCCGAGGCCGCCGTCGCGGCTCGAGGTGAATTTGATCACGCTCGCCGCGCTCGCCGGTTCGGTCATGTTGTTGAAGCCGTCGACGGTGAACTCATAGATTTTCTGCGCCGGCACCTTGGCGACGTCGAGAAAGCTCACCTGCTTGGTCTGCGCATTGGCGATCGTCGTGCGTTCGGCGAGCGGATAGAGATAATAGTCGCCAAGCTGCTCGCGCGGCGCGGTCTCGGTGCCGGCGCGGCGGAGTTCGCCCGGCGCCGACGGCTGCGAGCGATAGCGGTACGACTGACCGTAAGCGGCCATGCCGCCCGCCGAGGGCGTCCCTGCGACGAGCAAGGTCTTGGCATTGTCGAAGGTCGTGCCGGTGTTGTTGCTCAATGTCACCCAGCCCTGGACGTCGATCGTCCCCGCCTTTTCATCGTAGAGCGACACATAGTCGGCGGACCAGCCGAGGCCGTTCGTCAGATAGGAAAGCGTCGCCGGCCGCGTCCCGGCGCCCTTGCTCTCGACGGTGATCGACAGTGTCGGCTTGGCACGCAAATTGGGCGGGATCTTGTCGAAGATGACCCGGACCGGCAGGCCGTCGTCGCGCAAGATCTCGATCCGCGGGCCGATCTGCAGCACGACGCCGCCGTTGACCGCGAGCACCTTGGCACGCTCGCGCGTTTCGGCCCCGGTGGCGGGATTGATCCGGAGCAAGGTCACCGTCTCGCCCACCGCCTTCTGCATCAGCGCGTCGGGCGAGAGGAGGTCATAGTCGAAATTCTGCTCGACGATCGCCGTCCCGTCCGCGGCGAAGGAGACGGTCTGCGGCCGGATCTGTGCCGAAACGTCGGGAAACTCCTGCCGCGAGCGCCCGGCGGGGAAAGCGATCTGGCGGATATCCTGCACCAGCGACTGCCCGCCGTTATAGATGGTGACGGCAAGGTCGCCCTGCGCATTGCCCTGCGTCGGATCCTGCGCGGCGGCGGGGAATGAAACCACTGCCGCGACGGCGGCAACCGAAGCGCAAGTCCTTGCCAAAACGCGCATAAAAAACCTCCCCGCCAACAGTCTGGCGGGGAGGCTATGTTATGTGCCGGTCAAAAACCAGCGTGAAATAATGACTTTACTCGGCGGCCTCGACGCCGCTGCTCCGCGCTGCCAGCGTACGACGCGTGCGGCGCGGCTTGGCGGCAGGGGCTTCGTCGCCGCCATCCGCGCCGGCATCGGCGTCTGCGCTCCGTTCGGGGCGGCCGATCGCCGGCGGCAGCACGGCCGTATCGATGCCGGCATTGCCATTGTCGTCACCGGCGCTCTCGTCCTTGCGCGGACGGCGCGCCGGGCGGCGTGCGGGGCGCGGAGCCTCTTCGGCTTCGACAGCCTCTGCCTGCGCATCGTTGCGGTCGTCGCGCTCGTCCTGTTCGCCGCGACCGGCGCTGTCGTCGTCGCGGTTGCGGTTGGCGCGGCCGCGACCCTGCTGGCGATTGCCGCGATTGTCGTCGCCCTGATCGTCGCGAGTGCCGCGCGCTTCGCGGTTGCCGCGATTGTCGCGCTGGCCGCGGTCGCTGCGATCATTGCGATCATTGCGCTCGCCACGGTCGTCGCCATCGTCGTCGCGGCCGCCGTCGGTGTCGATATCGCTGTCGGTATCGTCATGGCCGTCGAAATCCTCGACGCCGCGAATCTCGCGGCTGCGGTCGTGGCTGCGTTCCTGGCCGTTCTGGGCGTTCTTTTCTTCCTGCCGGGCGCGGAAATCGCTCACGACACGGAAATAGTGATCGGCGAACTGCAGATAATATTCGGTCTGGACCCGGTCGCCGGCAAGCTGCGCGTCACGCGCAAGGTTGCGGTATTTCTCGATCATCTGGGCGCCGTTGCCGCGGGCGCGGCTGTCGATGCGGTTGGCCTGGTCGACGCCCCCGCGTCCGCCCGACTGCGGGCGACCATTGTTGTTGCTGTTGTTGTTGCGGCCGCGACGGCGACCGCTCTGCCGGTTGTTCATGTTCAACTGAGACATCCTGTCGAAAAGCCAAATAAGCTATGCCAACCCCTTTTGGCCGACCGCGCCATTTGCGCGTCGCGCCCGCGCTCCCTGCGCGGCTTTACCCTTTACCGCTTGAACGGGACCCACGTCCCGGACCAGCATCGTAAGTGGGAAGCAGTCCTGCCGGGCCAGTATCGATGCCAAGCATCGCCAATGGGGTCCGATCAGTCCTAGAGCCGCCCCTACCGCGCTTTGCGGCGTAAACCAAGCGAATAATTGCGGCGGCGCTCAGGTGCGGGTCAGCAAAAGCGCCCTGTCACGGCCGCCGAGGTCGCGGCGGCACCGGATGGTAAAGCCCGCCGCTTCGGCAAGAGCGGAAACCGATATAAGCTGCGAGGCTCCGATTTCAAGGATCGCCACGCCGCCGGGCGCCAGCAGGCGCGGCAGATCGGGAATAATCCGGCGATAATCGTCGAGCCCGTCGGGCCCGGCGAAAAGCGCTCCGGCGGGCTCATGGTCCGCGACATCGGGCATCAGTTGCTCGCAATCGGCGATATAGGGTGGATTGCACAGGATCAGGTCGAATTGCCCGGCAACGCCGTCGGTCCAGTCGCCTTCGCGGAATATTGCCCGATCTTGAATTTGCAATTCGCCCGCGTTCCGGCGCGCGAACGCCAGCGCCTCCGCCGATACATCGACACCGAGCCCGGCCGCTTCGGGCAATTCGGACAACAAGGCCAGCAACAGCGTGCCCGGCCCGGTTCCAAGGTCAAGGATATGCAGCGACGCCTCGCGATCCTCGACGTGCGCCAGCGCCGCCTCGACCAGCGTCTCGCTGTCGGGACGCGGAATCAGCACACCCGGGCCCACCGCAACGCGGATCGTCCAGAAATCGCGATAGCCGACGATATAGGCGACCGGCTCGTGCGCCATCCGGCGATCGATCAGCGCAGCGAAATCGCCGGGTACGGCGAAGCGCGCCGGATCGAGGAGCAGCGCCTGCCGTTCGATCCCCAGCGCATGCGCCATCAACAGTTCGGCGTCGAGGCGCGGGGTGTCCGACACCGCCGCAAGTCTTTCCGCAGCGTCGCGAAGAGCCTGCTTCCCGTCCTCCACACTCAAGTCCGTTCGTGTCGAGCGCAGTCGAGACACCCCTCGACGCTGCGCAACCCCGATGTGCATCTCGACTGCGCTCGATGCGAACGGTTTTGTCGCGTTTTATTCACCCAGCCCCGCCAGCCGCTGCGCCTGATCCTCGGCGATCAGCGCGTCGATCAGCTCGTCCATCGCGCCCTCCAATATCTCGGGCAGGCGGTGGAGCGTCAGGTTGATGCGATGGTCGGTCACCCGGCCCTGCGGGAAATTATAGGTGCGGATGCGTTCGGAGCGGTCGCCCGAACCGACCATCGACTTGCGCGCCGACGCCTCGGCGCTGTGGATCTTCTCGCGCTCGAGATCATAGAGCCGCGCGCGCAGCACTTGCATCGCCTTGGCGCGATTCTTGTGCTGGCTGCGCTGGTCCTGCTGGATCACGACGAGCCCGGTCGGGATATGCGTGATACGGATCGCCGAATCGGTCGTGTTGACGTGCTGGCCGCCCGCGCCCGACGCGCGATAGATGTCGATCTTGAGGTCGCTGTCGTTGATCGCGACGTCGACCTCCTCGGCCTCGGGCAGCACCGCGACGGTCGCGGCGCTGGTGTGGATGCGCCCGCCGCTTTCGGTGACGGGGACGCGCTGGACGCGGTGCACGCCGCTTTCGAACTTGAGCTTGGCGAACACCCCCTGCCCGCTGACCGACGCGACGACTTCCTTGTAGCCGCCGACCTCGGCCTCGTTCGCCGAGATGATTTCGACCTTCCAGCCCTGCGTATCGGCATAGCGGCTGTACATGCGCAGCAGGTCGCCCGCGAACAGCGCCGCCTCGTCGCCGCCGGTGCCCGCGCGGATTTCGAGCATCGCGGCGCGTTCGTCGGCAACGTCCTTCGGCAGCAGCTTGATCGCGAGGTCGTGCTCGGCGGCAGGCAGCGCCTCTTCGACCGCCGCGATTTCCTCCTCCGCCATCGCCTTCATCTCGGGATCGCCGAGCATTTCGTTCAGCGCCGCCAGTTCGCCGCGCAGCCGCGTGACTTCGGCCGCCGCCCGGGCCACCGGTTCGAGTTCGGCGAACTCCTTCGACGCCGCGACGAAATCGGCGGGCGCCATGTCGCCCGTCGCCATCCGCGCCTGCAAGGCAGCGTGGCGTTCGATGATGGCGTCGATCTGTTTGGCGGAAACGCTGGTCATCAAAGGGCCCGAACGACCGCTTCAGCCTGCTTCGCGCGATCGCTGCCACCGCGGATATTGATATGCGGTGCACCGTCGCGCGTACCGACAGAGATCAGCGCGTGCGCCGGAATCTTCGCCGCCTTGTCGAAGCGCTTGCGCGGCGATCCGCTGGCGACGATCTCGGTCGCGAAGCCGCTGCTGCGAAGCACCGCCAGCGCCCGCATCGCCAGCGCGAGCTGGCTGTCGTCCTCGACCGCGATCACGGCGTCGAGACGATTGTCGATGATATCGTCGGCAAGCAGCATCGCCAGCCGCTCGATCCCGGCCGCCCAGCCGACCGCCGGGGTCGGCGGTCCGCCGAGATTTTCGATGAGCCCGTCATAGCGCCCGCCGCCGAGCACGGTGCCCTGCGCGCCGAGCCGGTCGGTGACGAACTCGAACGCGGTATGGCGATAATAGTCGAGCCCGCGCACCAGCCGCGCGTTGCGCTCCCACGCGACGCCCGCGGCATCGAGGCCGGCGGTGACGGCGCCGAAGAAATCCTGCGCCTCGCTCGTCAGGAAGGCGTCGATATCGGGTGCGCCGTCGGCGATCGGGCGGTCTTTCGGATCCTTGCTGTCGAGGATGCGCAGCGGATTCTTGTCGAGCCGCGCGAGGCTGTCTTCGCTGAGGTCGCCGCGATGACCCTCGAAATGCTCGACCAGCGCCGCGCGCCATGCATCGCGGCTCGCCGCGTCGCCGAGCGTGTTGAGCGTCAGCGTCACGCCTTCGGATATGCCCAGTTCCTTGAGCAACTGGTCGGCGAAGACAAGCAATTCGGCGTCCGCAAGCGGGCTGTCGCTGCCCAACACTTCGGCATCGAGTTGGTGGAACTGGCGATAGCGACCCTTTTGCGGCCGCTCGTAACGGAACAGCGGCCCGTGCGTCGCAACCTTCAGCGGCGCGAACTGCTGCCAGCCGTTGGTGACATAGGCGCGCGCGATCCCGGCGGTAAATTCGGGGCGCAGCGTGATCCCTTCGCCGCCGCGATCCTCGAACGAGTACATTTCCTTCGACACGACGTCGGTCGTCTCACCGAGCGAGCGGGCGAACACCGCGGTCGGCTCGATCACCGGCACCTCGACGCGCTTGAAGCCGTAAAGGCGGCGCACCCGCTCGAACGTCTCGACGACATAAGCGAAACGGTCGGCGAAATCGCCGAGCATGTCCTGCGTACCGCGGACGGGCTGCGGGGTGGGGATCCTGGCGGATTTGTCCTTGCTCATGGGCCGCGCGTCTAATCGCTTTTCGGCGAAAGGCAAAGCGGGCTTGCGCGGGCTTCGCGCGCAGCTAGGCTGGCGTCATGGCCCGCACGATCGGCAATCGCATCGCCCCGCCCCGCTTCGTCGCTTATGCGGCGGGGCTGGTTTTCGTCGCGGCATGGGCAATCATGCAGGATCGATCGGCGCTGCAGGACTTTCTGATCGGTTTCGACATCGTCACCGCGCTCTTCCTTTTGTCGACCATCCCGCTGTTCCGAACCCGCGATCCGCAGGTCCTGAAGCGGCATGCGGTCGAGAATGACGCGAACCGGGTGGCGCTGCTCGTCATTTCGGTGGCGGTGAGCGCCGTCGTGCTCGGCGCGCTGGCACAGCTCGTTTCGGGCACCGGCCAATATTCGAAGCCGCTGGTGATCGTGACGCTGGCGCTCGCCTGGTTCTTCGCCAACACCGTTTACGCCATCCACTACGCGCATCTCTATTACACCCCCGACAAGGCGCACGGCGGCCATGCGGGCGGGCTTTCGGTGCCGAGCAGCCCGGCGCCCGACTATTTCGACTTTCTCCACTTCGCGCTGATCCTCGGCATGACCTTTCAGACCGCCGATATCGACATCACCAGCCGCGCGATCCGCCGCGTGTCGACCTGGCATTGCCTCGAGGCCTTCATCTTCAACATCGGCATCCTCGCCTTTTCGATCAACATGATCGCCGGAAGCTGAGCGAGCGGGCAATCGCCGGTTTCGTCGAACCCCACGGCACGCTGGCAGAGCGCCCGCTGGACCTCATCGCCATTTCGTCGCAGATAAACGGCATGAAAAAAGCACCGTTCGTCGCAGCCGCCCTGATCGCCTTCGTCGCGCCCGCCCAGGCGCAGGACGGCAACAGCCGCCCGCAGCCGGTCGTTCAGCCGCTGACCATCCCGCTGCCCGCCGACAAGCCCTATCCCGGCACCATGACGCTCAAGGTCGATGCGACCGACGTCGCGCGCGGCATCTTTCATATCCGCCAGACGATCCCGGTGGCGAAGGCGGGCAAGTTGACCCTGCTTTATCCCGAATGGCTGCCCGGCAAGCATGCGCCGCGCGGCGCGATCGCCGAACTCGCCGGTTTCAAGCCCAGCGCCGGCGGCAAGCCGCTCGTCTGGACGCGCCAGCCGACCGACGTTTACGCCTTCGATATCGAGGTGCCGGCGGGGGTGAAGAGTATCGACGTCGCCTTCGATTTCCTGTCGCCGACGCGGACGAGCGAAGGCCGCGTCGTCGTCACGCCGGCGATGATGAACCTGCAATGGGAGCAGGTCAGCCTCTATCCCGCCGGCTATTTCACCCGCCAGATTCCGGTGCAGCTCGACGTGACGCTGCCCGAGGGATGGACCGGCGCCGCCGCGCTCGACGGTCTCAAGATATCGGGCAACCGCTACAGCTATGCCCCGACGAATTACGAGGTGCTCGTCGACAGCCCGATGTTCGCGGGGAAATATTTCCGCAAATGGGACCTCGGCAACCGGGTGACGCTCAACGTCGTTGCCGACGAAGCCAAATATCTCGAAGCCAGCCCCGACCATATCGCGCGCCACGCGGCGCTGGTGTCGGAGGCGGTCGCGCTGTTCGGCGTACGCCATTTCGACCGCTACGAATTTCTCCTCGCGCTCAGCGAAGAGCTGGGCGGCATCGGGCTCGAACATCACCGGTCGAGCGAGAACAGCCGCAACCCCGACTATTTCACCCGATGGAACGACAACGACAGCGAACGCGGGCTGTTGCCGCACGAGCTGACGCATAGCTGGAACGGCAAGTACCGCCGCCCCGACAAGATGTGGACCCCCGATTTCCGCACCCCGATGCAGGACAATCTGCTGTGGGTTTACGAAGGCCAGACGAGCTTCTGGGACCTCGTCCTTGCCGGTCGCTCGGGGCTGCAGTCGAAGGAGATGATCCTCGCCGAATGGGCAACCAACGCCGGCTTCTACAGCGCGCAGGCGGGTCGCGAATGGCGCTCGGTCGATGACACGACGCTCGACCCGATTGTCGCAGCGCGCAAGCCCAAGCCCTTCCCCAGCTGGTCGCGCACCGAGGATTATTACAACGAAGGGTCGCTGACCTGGCTCGAGGCCGACATGCTGATCCGCACCTCGACGAACAACGCCAAAAGCCTCGACGATTTCGCGCGCGCCTTTTTCGGTGGGCGCGAGGGCGACTGGGGGCAGGACACTTATAATTTCGACGATGTCGTCGCGGCGCTGAACGCGGTTCATCCCTATGACTGGGCGAAATTCCTGCGCGACCGGCTGCAAACCCCGGACCAGCCCGCGCCGGTCGGCGGCATCGAACGCGCCGGATATCGCCTCGTCTGGCGCGATGCGCCCAATATCTACGACCGCGACCGGATGGCGCAGGCGAAGAATGCCGACCTGACCCATTCGCTGGGGATGGTCATCGACAAGGACGGCATCGCGAGCGGCATATTATGGGACGGGCCAGCCTTTCGCGCCGATATCGTGAACGGCACGAAGATCGTCGCCGTCGACGGCATGGCGTACAGCCGCGAGCGGATCGAAGCCGCGGTGCGCACCGCGACCGACGGCAAGACCCCCGTCCGCCTGCTCGTCGAGCGCGGCGGGCGCTATCGCAACATCGATCTCGACTATCATAGCGGGCTGCGCTGGCCGCACCTCGAAAAGGTCGGCGGCGGCGCCGACTGGTTCGACCGCCTGCTGGCCCCGCGCCGGGCGCTGTAAGATCGATCAAATCCGCTCGTGTCGAGCGAAGTCGAGACACCCAACGGCAGATCCCGCCCTCACGGCATCTCGACTTCGCTCGATGCGAGCGGCTAAGGGGCGTCCGAATCACATAATAAAGGACTGCATCTCCCATGCGCATCGACCTGATCCCCGCCGGCGACAGCCCCCCCGACAGCCTCAACGTGCTGATCGAAGTGCCGATCGGCGGCGAACCGGTGAAATATGAGTTCGACAAGGCGTCGGGCGCGCTGTTTGTCGACCGGTTCCTGCACACGCCGATGCGCTATCCCGCCAATTACGGCTTCATTCCGCACACGCTGGGCGACGATGGCGATCCGCTCGACGCCCTCGTCGTCGCGCGCTCGCCGATCGTCGCGGGCGCGGTGGTCAAATGCCGTCCGATCGGCGTGCTGCTCATGGAAGACGATGCCGGCGGCGACGAGAAATTGCTCTGTGTCCCCGTCAACAAGACCTTTCCCTATTACGACAAGGTCGCGACCTACAAGGACATGCCCGAAATCGTGCTCCAGCAGATCGAGCATTTCTTCACCCACTACAAGGATCTCGAACCCGGCAAATGGGCGAAGCTCAACGGCTGGGGCGACGTCGACGAGGCAAAGCGCATCATCGTCGAAAGCGTCGAACGCGCAAAGAAGATCGGCTTCTAGTTCGCGTCGCCGGGCGCCGAGCCTTCGTCCGGCGCCCCGACCAGCCGCACATCGGTGCGCGGATAGGGAATGTGGATACCCGCTTCCTTGAAGCGGTCCCATATTCCCAGAAACACCTCGCCCTGGATATTGCCGAGCCCCGCCTCGGGGTCCGAAATCCAGTAGCGCAGTTCGTGGTCGACCGCGCGTTCGCCGAAGGCGGTGATCCACACCGCCGGCTCGGGCTCGTTCAGGATGCGCGGATTCTGCTGCGCGGTCTCGACGATCAGCCGCTGCGCGAGCCGGAGGTCGGCGTCGTAGGGCACCGGAATGCGCATCCGCACCCGCACCTCGGGGCTGGCGTAGCTCCAGTTCTCGACCGGCTGCGTCATCAAGAGTTCGTTCGGGATCAGATGCTTCTTGCCGTCGCGGGTGATGACGTTGACCGCGCGCACGCCGATCTTGGCGACGCGTCCGACATTGGGCACCCCGGCGGGAAGCGCCGAGCCGCCCATCGAACTGCCGTCGCCGACGACGATGATATCGCCCGGCTTGATCGAGCGGTCCATCAGCAGGATGATTCCCGCAATCAGATTGCCGACCGTCTTCTGCAGCCCGAAACCGATCGCAAGGCCGGCGGCGCCTGAAAAGACCGCGAGCGCGGTCAGGTCGATGCCGAGCAGGTCGATGCCGAACAGCATCGCGAAAACGAACAGCGCGATCGCGATCAGCTTTTCGGCGAGCAGCCGCTGCGTCGCGTCGATCTGGGTGTTGCGGCGCAGCAACCATTTGATCGAGCGCAGGGTAACGCGCACCGCGACATAGAGCAGCACCGCGACGATGATCGTCGAGAAAAGGCCATAAAGCGACAGGCGGTACGAGCCGACGTCGATGCCGATCGCCTGCATCGCCTCGACCGTGCGCGTTGCGCCGTCGCGCAAACGCTCCATCGCACTCATGCCGGCATCGCCGCAAAGCCGCGTGCGAGGTCGGCGATCAGGTCGGCGGGATCCTCGAGCCCGATCGACAGGCGGACGAGCGCATCGGGATCGTCCCAGCGCGTCGCGGTGCGAATCTCCGCGGGATCGCTGGGGACGACGAGGCTTTCGTAACCGCCCCAGCTGAAGCCGATGCCGAAATGCGCCAGCGCGTCGATGAAGCGCGTTCGCGACGCCGTGTCGGCACCCTTGAGCGTGAAGCCGAACAGCCCGCTGGTGCCGGTGAAATCGCGCGCCCAGATCGCATGGCCGGGGTCGCCCACCAGCGCCGGATGGAGCACGCGCCCCACCTCGGGCCGCGCCGCGAGCCAGTTCGCCACCGCCAGCCCGTTTTCGCCGTGCCGCTGCATCCGCACGTCGAGCGTGCGCAGCCCGCGCAGCATCAGCGCGCAGTCGTCGGGCGAGACCGACTGGCCGAGCTGATAGGCGGCGCTCCGCAATTTCGACCACACGGCCTTGCTCGCGGTGAGCGACCCCATCATCGCATCGCTGTGGCCGCCGACATATTTGGTCAGGCTCATCATCGTCACGTCGATGCCCTGCTTTAGCGCCGGGAAGAGCAAGGGCGTCGCCCAGGTGTTGTCGAGCATCGTCAGCACGCCGCGTTCGCGCGCCACCGCGGTAATCGCGGGAATATCCTGCACTTCGAAGGTCAGGCTGCCCGGCGATTCGAGGAAGATCAGCCTGGTTTCGGGGGTGATCAGTTCGGCGATTCCCGCACCGACGAGCGGATCATAATAGGTCGTCGTCACGCCATAGCGCTTGAGCAAGCCATTGCAGAACGATCGCGTCGGCTCATAGGCGCTGTCGACCATCAACAGATGGTCGCCCGGCGCGAGCAGCGCCAGCAGCCCCGCCGAATTGGCGGCGACCCCCGAGGGATAGAGCAAGGTGCCCTCGCCCCCCGGCTCCATCTGCGTCAGCGCGTCGGCGAGCGCCCACACCGTCGGCGTCCCGCGCCGGCCGTAATAAAGCTTGTCGTGGGTGGCGTGGCCTCGCGCCTTCAGGTCGGCGATATTGTCGTAAAGGATCGTCGACGCCCGCCATACCGGCGGATTGACGACCCCGCCGCCAAGCCGCGGGTCGCCGGTCCATTCGGGCCGCCTTCCGCCCTGTACGAGTTTCGTGGCCGGGCGGAGATTGTCGTCGTCGCTGTCGTTCATCCAGTCGTGTTAGCGTGCCGCTCGCCAAAATCCAGCAGCGGCACGCCTGGCCGGTCCGGTTCAGGCGGCGCCGGTCGCCTTGGGCGTCGCCGGATCGGCGCCCCATTCGGTCCAGCTGCCGTCGTACACCGCGACATCGTCCTTGCCGAGCAGGTGCGCGCCAAAAGCCACGACGGTGGCGGTCATGCCGCTGCCGCAGGTCGTGACGAGCGGCTTGTCGAGATCGATGCCGGCGGCATCGAAGGCGGCCTTCAGCTCGTCGCCCTGCTTCCAGGTGCCGTCGGCGTTGAACAATTCGCCATAAGGCAGGCTACGCGAGCCGGGGATGTGGCCGGGCGCGAGGCCGGGGCGCGGATCGCGCTCTTCGCCGGTAAAACGCGCCGCCGAACGCGCGTCGACGACCTGTTCGGCGTTGCTCGCCACATTGGCGAGCAGCTGTTCCTTGGTGCGCACGGCCTTGGCGTCGCGCCAGACGGTGAAGTGGCGGTGGCGGAGCGTCTGCTTGCCCATTTCGAGCGCGCGGCCTTCGGCCTTCCACTTGGCGAGCCCGCCGTCGAGCAATGCGACGTCGTGGGCGCCGAACAGCTTGAGCAGCCACCACGCGCGTGCCGCGCTTTTCAGCGGGCTGTCGTCATAGAGTACGATGCGGCTGCCGTCGCCGAGGCCGAGCGACTGCATGCGGCTGGCGAATTTTTCGGCGGGCGGCGCCATATTCTCGACTGCGTTCGACGCGTCGGTCAGTTCGGCCAGATCCATGAACACCGCGCCGGGGATGTGCCCCGCCTCATATTCGGCGCGCGCGTCGCGGCCGGCATCGGCAAGAAATTTCGTCGCATCGACGACCCGCAGGTCCGATGCCCCCAGTTCGCGTTCCAGCCAGTCGGTTGAGACCAAGGCGTCCATGTCATGCTCCTGTTGCGACCATCGGGAACCTTGATGCCTGTCCCTCGCCGGCCATCCTGCTGCGCTCTGTTATCTTTCCGGGGACATGTAGCCTATGCCCCCACCTGCGCTTTTTCAAGCGCAGTGGCGTCCTGCCCCAGTCGATGGTGCGCCGCAACAAAAAACCATTCGAAAGCAGGCGAAATATGTCGCTTTCGCGGCTATTGCGCGCGGCGCATCGCCGTGGCGCGCGCACCGGGGCGATCGACGCGATGCTGCGCGCGATCGAGGGGCAGCGGCGCCAGCTTCTCGCTGCTCGCTCCTCCCTGTTCACGGCCGAGCACGAAGCTGCCGGCATTCTGGCCAAAGGCCTCGCCGGGGCCATCCCAATGATAGGTGACGTCGAACGCAGCCACCGGGATCAGCATCGGGCGCCCGGCGATCATCAGCGGTTCGATTGCAGCGCGCGGCAACATCACCTCGGTCGAGATCTGCTCGCCCGCGCCGGGTTCGATCGCGATATCGTCGCGCAGCACGCTGCCGCCGGCGCCGTCGAAGAAGCGCGCGAGGACGGCCTCGGGCATCGCCGACCCCTGCCCGAGCGCGATGCGCACCATCAGCCCGGTCGCGGCGACCGGGCCCTGGTTGGCGAGGTTGAGGGCGAGCGAGACGACGACCTGATCCGCCGTCATGCGGATGTCCCGGATTTCGAGCGCCATCGCGACCATCGCGCGCTGCTCGTCGGCGGGCCGGGTGACCAGCGGCGCGGCAGTCCGCCCGGCCGGCGCCGAGGGACGCGCGGCCGGAGCCGGGGGCGTCGGCGCGCGGGCCGGCGCGGCCGCACGGGGCGTGGGCCGAGGCGCGGCGGGCTCGACGGGCGGAACATATTCGGCAGGCGCGGCGCCAGCCGGCAGCGGACGGCGCCGCCAGTACCAGATTCCGGCCCCAAGCGCCGCGAGCCCGGCGAGTAGCCACGCCCAGAGCGGTGTCCCGCTTCCTTCGCGCTTCGGCACCGCGACCGATGCCCCATCGTCTGCGGGCGGCGGCGCCACCGACGCCGCGCTATCCGTTGGCCCCGACGTTACCGGCGGAAGCGACGGAGCGGCATTGTCCGAAGCGGGCGGTTCGACCGCAGCGGCGGGCTGGTCGTTCGCCGCCGAACGCGAGGTCGAAGCAGCGGGCGTATCGCGCCGCGACGGAGTGGGCGCCGGGGCAGCCGTGCCCGCGGCCGGACGCGCCGGGGTCGACGGCTGCGTCGGCGTCACGCGCGGCGGCGCCGGTTGCGGGGCGGGCGTCGGCGTCGGCGCGCCGCGCCGTTCGCCGGGGGCGACGGGGGGCAAGCCATTGTCCGAAGGCCCCTGGACCCCCGGCGTACGCCCCTCGTCGGCCGGCGGCAGGCGGAAATCGATCGAACGACCGGATGATGGCGCCGGGGTCGGCGTTTCGGTCTGCTGCGCCGAGACGGGCACGACTCCGGCGCCCGCGAGCACCAGCGCCAGCGCGGCCAGCGACGCACCCGCCGCCGTTCGTTCGTGCCCGATCCGCTTCATCTTCATGCCGTCTTTGCGACCCCGATTGTCTTAGGGTCAGGACCCATTAATTTGCCGTTCGAGGCGTCGAAATGGCGAAGATATCGGGTTCGGGCGGGTGCCGCGGGTAGCATCGCTACCCGCAAGGCCGCGCGGACCTGAGATCGAAGCCATTTCGGCGTCCCTTCGGGATTTGACCGATTTTGTCCATGGCGTCGTCGAAAAGCCTTGAAATATATCCATATTCCTACGCCTTTTCTCCTCGCCCTGAACAAAATCGCTTCAAACCTCGAACGGCAAATCAATGGGTCCTGACCCTCAGTCTTGTCCGCACCGCTGAATTGGCGCTGAACCATGTGGCGTTTGCAGGCCGCCGTCGATCAAGTGAACGATGACATCGGCCGCGCTGCGCACTAGACGAAAGCCATGAGTGATTCCAGCCATCCCCCGCTCGCCCCGAAGCATTTGGGCCGATCCAGCGACCTTCCCGCCTCGCCCGAAGCCGCGACCCTCGATTATGTGCCCAATCCGCGGGCGAACGAGCTGTATCTGGTCCGCTTCGCCGCCCCCGAATTCACCTCGCTCTGCCCGGTGACCGGCCAGCCCGATTTCGCGCACATCGTCATCGATTACGCCCCCGGCGAAACGATCGTCGAATCGAAAAGCCTGAAGCTCTTTCTCGGCAGTTTCCGCAATCACGCGGGTTTCCACGAGGATTGCACCGTCGGTATCGGCCGCCGCCTGTTCAACGAGATGCAGCCCCAATGGCTGCGCATCGGCGGTTACTGGTACCCGCGCGGCGGCATCCCCATCGATGTCTTCTGGCAGTCCGGTCCCCCTCCGGCGGGACTATGGCTGCCCGATCAGGGCGTCGCATCCTACCGGGGACGCGGTTGATGGCGATTTTCAACGAAAATTGTCGGATTTCATCTTTCCGTCATCATTTGTTGACACTAGTGTCAACGATATGACCTCCGTCTCGCATCCGCATGACCATGCCATCGCCGTCGGCGCCGACCAGATCGATTTCATGGGGCACGTCAACAATGCCCATTATCTGAGCTGGGTGCAGGAAGCGGTGCTGTCGCACTGGCGCAAGATCGCCCCGCCCGATGCGGTCGCGGCGCATCTGTGGGTCGCGCTGAAGCACGAGATCACCTATCGCCGTCCCGCCTTCCTCGACGATCAGGTCATCGCCACCGTGATCCTCGAAAAGGTTCAGGGCGCGCGCGCCTTCTACGAGACGGTCATCAAGCGCGGCGAGGACGTGCTCGCCGAAGTCAAATCGAGCTGGTGCTGCATCGACGCCGAAACGCTGCGCCCCGCAAGGCTCGCCAGCGACGTGATCGCGCGCTTCTTTCCCGCCGAAAAAGCATAGGAAAGCATTTGGGGAATAGCAAAAGGCCCGCCGTTTCGGGCGGGCCTTCCACATCGGTCGTCCGGGCAATGCGCGTTACGGGCTGACCGGAGCGTCGTCGTCGTTGTCGATCGCAAGCCAGATGCCGCCGGCAACTATGAGCAGCGCCAGCACTGCGGGAAGCCAGCTCGAACCTTCCAACTCATTCGTGCCGTCGGAGGCGCTCGTCGCACGCGCAGCATCGAAAGCAGGCGCGGCCGATGCGGCGACCGGCGAAAGGATCATCGAAGCGGCAGCGATCGAGACCGCAGCCTTTTTGAACATAGTCATCACAAACTCCATCGACAGCATAGCGAAGCCGGCGCCACACGCGCCAAGCTCCATTCGGCCTGCTACCGACGAATTCGCGCTACGGTTCCGTCCTGTTCGGGCGACTTGCGACAAAACAAGGCGAAACGTGCCGCAACGCCGGTCAGGACGCAGAACCGCCAGATCGAGCTAATGAGTCCGGAAATGCAGCGGCAACCGTTTGAGCCCGCCGACAAACACCGATTCGACCCGCGCGGGCTCGCCCGCCAGTTCGAGGCTTTTCAGCCGCGGCAACAATTCCTCCATCAGGATCCGCATCTCCATGCGCGCCAGATGCTGGCCAAGGCAGACATGCGCACCAAAGCCGAAAGCGATCTGCTGGTTCTTTACGCGGTCGGGATCGAAGGCGAAGGGATCGGTGAAGACTTCCTCATCGCGGTTGCCCGAGACATAGTTCAGCATCAGCCAGTCGCCCGCGTGGATCGTCTGGCCGCCGATCTCGACGTCTTCCTTGGCGCTACGCATGAAATGCTGAACCGGTGTCGTCCAGCGGATCGCTTCCTCGATCAGTCCCGCCTTGTCGCTTTCGGCGCTGCGGAAGCGCTCGAACAGCGCCGGGTTCTTCGCCAGCTCCATCATTGCGCCGGCGGTCGAGGCGCTCGTCGTGTCGTGCCCGGCGGTCGCGATGATCATATAATAGCCGGCAAGCTCGCGGTCGGGAATCTGCTCACCGCCCACCATCGCATTGGCGATCACCGTCGCGATATCCTCGCGCGGGTTGGCGCGCCGGTCGGCGGTGAGCGCGCCGAAATAATTCTCGAAGTCGGCGATGACATAGTTGAGCATCGCGATCGCCTGTTCGGCGCTGGTGATCGCCTCACGGCTGCGGTTCAGTTCGGGATCGGTCGGACCGAATAATTGCTGCGTGAGCATCAGCATCCGCGGCTCGTCTTCCGGCGGGACGCCCAGAATGTCCATGATGACGCGGAGCGGATAATGCGCGGCGACATCGCGCGCGAAGTCGCATTCGCCGCCGGCCTCCAGCATATGATCGACCGTGTCGCGTGCGATTTCGCGGATGCGTTCCTCGACGATCTTCAGATTCTTGGGCATGAACCAGCTCTGCGTCAGCAGCCGGTATTTCATATGGTCGGGCGCATCCATCTGGACGAGCGAACGGATGAGGTGCCCGTCATTGTTCGGCGTCGCGGCGCGCGCCAGCGCCTCGCCGTCACGGTCGGTGAGCACGGTCGGCCGGATGCCGTTGGCGAAACGCTGCGGATCGCGGCTGATCGCCATGATGTCGGCGTGGCGGGTGACGAGCCAGAACGGGTCGTGATTGGGATTTTCCGCGACCGCGAGCGGGGCGTTGGCGCGGGCCCACGCCAATTGTTCGTGAAGCGGTTCCCACTGCCCGTAAGCGACGGGGTTGATGACCGCAGCGGCTACCTCTCCAGGTAATATAGGTTTTGTCATGCAACCAAAGCTGCCGCGATTCGGCGCATTTGTCGAGCGGGTAAACATCGGGACAGGCCGCTCCGTTTCAGGCGATCTGCGGCGCCCCCGCCGGCATCGCATCCGCCCATTGGGCCCGCGCCTTGCGGATCATCGCTTTCAGCGCATCGGCATGCCGCTGCCACGCGGCCGCAGTCGCGTCATCCCAAGCGGCGCCTGCGGCGGCACCGAGTTCGGCGAGAGTCATGTCGATAAAGGCGTCATATTCGCCGATCGGCAATGCGCCATAGCTGCGATGGGTGAAGACCAGTTCGGCGACCAGCGGCCAGACCCACGCCTCGCCCTTTGCCAGCCCGAACATCATCTGCAGCGTCTCGTCGGTCATCCGCCGCGACGCGGCATCGACCGAGATGAAGCTCGCCCGCCGTTCGGGATAAGCGGCGAAGAAGCGCTCGAACAGCGCGTGACGGATGTCGATGCCGGCGTCGGCGACCGCAATCAGCGCGGCCTCCATCAGCGCGGCATCGCCTCCGGTCACCGCGCGCTCACTTGAACAGGCTGCCCAATATGCCGCGCATCAACTGGCCGCCGAACTTGCCGGCGACCTGCCGGCCGAGATTGGTCGCGGCCGAGCGCGCCGCCGATTGCACCATCTTTTCGGCAAAGCTCGGCTTCGCCGCCTCGCGCGCTGCCGCCTTTTCCTGCCGCAGCCGTTCCTTTTCCTCGGCAACCTTGCGTTTCGCCTCTTCCTTCGCAGCGATCGCGGCCTGCTTGTCGGCTTCGGCCTGCGCCTTCGCTTCTACCGCCGCCGCCTGCGCCTGCTCGGCTTTCGCGGCGAGCAGTTCCTCGGCGCTTTCGCGGTCGACGACCGTATCGTACTTGCCCTCGACCGGGGAGATCGACTTGATAATCGCGCGTTCCTTGGCCTCCAGCGGCCCGGCACGCGAGCAGGGCGGCTTGATCAAAGTACGCTCGACCGGCGACGGCGCGCCGTCGGCCATCAGCAACGACACCAGCGCCTCACCGACCTTCAGTTCGGTGATCTCGCGCGCGACGTCGACCTTGGGATTGGGGCGGAAGGTTTCGGCGGCCGCCTTGACCGCCTTCTGGTCGCGCGGGGTGAAGGCGCGGAGCGCATGCTGGACGCGATTGCCGAGCTGGCCCGCCACGTCCTCGGGAATGTCGATCGGGTTCTGGGTGACGAAATAGACGCCGACGCCCTTCGAACGGATCAGGCGCACGACCTGTTCGATCTTCTCCGCGAGCGCGGGCGGCGCGTCGTCGAACAGCAGGTGCGCTTCGTCGAAGAAGAAGACCAGCTTGGGCTTGTCGGGATCGCCGACCTCGGGAAGCGTCTCGAACATCTCGCTCAAGAGCCAGAGTAGGAAAGTCGCATAAAGCTTGGGGCTCGCCATCAACTTGTCGGCGGCGAGGATATTCACATAGCCGCGGCCGTTCTCGTCGGTGCGGATCATGTCCATGATGTCGAGCGCGGGTTCGCCGAAGAAATGATCGCCGCCCTGGCTTTCCAGCGTCAGCAATTGCCGCTGGATCGTCCCGACGGTCGCCTTCGACACATTGCCATATCTGGTGGTCAGCTCGTCGGCATTCTCGGCGCACCAGGCGAGCATCGCCTGCAGGTCGCCCATGTCGAGCAGGAGCAGATTCTGTTCGTCGGCGACGCGGAAAGCGATCGCGAGCACGCCTTCCTGGACTTCGTTGAGACCCATCAACCGCGCGAGCAGCAACGGCCCCATTTCCGAGATCGTCGTGCGGATCGGGTGGCCCTGTTCGCCGAACAGGTCCCAGAAGATCACCGGATTGTCGCGATACGCCCACTCGCTGTCGCCGATCTCGGCCGCCCGCGCGGCGAAAATCTCGTGCATCTTCGACGTCGGGCTGCCCGCCATCGCCATGCCGGCAAGGTCGCCCTTCACATCGGCGACGAACACCGGAACGCCGACCGCCGAAAATCCCTCGGCCAATCCTTGCAACGTCACCGTCTTGCCGGTGCCCGTCGCACCGGCGATCAGCCCGTGCCGGTTCGCGCGCTTCAGGACCAGCGACTGGCGCGGCCCGTCCTTTGCGCCGCCGCCACCGAGGCCGATATAGATTTCACCTGCTGCGCCGTCGCTCACTTCGCTTTCCTCCGCTCGGGAACCTGCCCTCGGTCTAGAGTGGAGAGGCAGGAAATCAAGCGACCAGCATGCGCCTGCAGCCGGGTGTCACCGTCCCATTTGCCCAAATTTGCCACAAAAGTGCAGCAATTGCGCAACACTGCTGACATGAACGTCAGCCGCAAGAGCTTCCGCAATTGACCCGGCCCGCGCCGCACGCCAACGGGCAAATCGTTTTTAACGTCTCTCCCATCGTCAACTCTGTTTCAGGAAGCTTGCCCATGCGCCACTTTCCTTCCGCTACCGCTATAGCCCCCGTTCTGGTCGCGCTCGCCGCCGCCGGCTGGGCAGCCCCCGCCGCCGCACAGGACGCGTCCGCCGCACCCGTCGCCGAAGACAGCGGCCTCGGCGACATCATCGTCACCGCGCAGCGCCGCGAGGAAAGCCTGCAGGACGTGCCGGTTTCGGTCAGCGTGCTGTCGGGCGGCACGCTCGATGCCATCACCTCGTCGGGCAGCGACGTGCGCGTGCTCGCGGGCCGCGTTCCCAGCCTGAACATCGAAAGCTCGTTCGGCCGCACCTTCCCGCGCTTCTATATCCGCGGCCTCGGCAACACCGACTTCGACCTCAACGCGTCGCAGCCGGTCAGCCTCGTCTATGACGACGTCGTCCTCGAAAACCCGATCCTCAAGGGCTTCCCGATCTTCGACCTCGACCGCGTCGAAGTGCTGCGCGGGCCGCAGGGCACGCTGTTCGGCCGCAACACCCCGGCCGGCATCGTCAAGTTCGACACCGTCAAGCCCGGCAAGACCGGCGGCTATGCGCGCGTCAGCTATGGCCGTTATGGCAACAGCCAAGTTGAAGTGGCGGCAGGCGCCGCCGACGACAATGGCTTCTCGGTCCGCCTGTCGGGCCTCTATCAGCACCGCGACGACTGGGTCGACAATGTCGCGACGACGAAGAACAAGGACCTTGGCGGCTATGACGACATCGCCGCGCGCCTCCAGCTTCAGTATGAAAGCGGTCCCTTCACCGGCCGCCTGACCGGTCAAGTCCGCGTCTACGACGGTTCGGCGATCATCTTCCGCGCCAACACGCAGGTCCCGGGCAGCAACAAGCTGGTCGGCCTCGGCGGCGCCGGCACCAAGTTCGAGCGCGACAAGGTGTGGCAGGACGGGCTCAACTTCCAGAAGCTCAACACCTATAATGTCGGGCTGAACCTCGAATATGATTTCGGGCCGGTGACCGCTTACTCGATCACCTCCTACTGGAACGGCAATTTCCGCAGCCGCGGCGACATCGACGGCGGCTTCGGCGCCGTGTTCCTGCCCGAATCGGGTCCGGGCCTGATCCCGTTCCAGGCGCAGAGCCAGGACAATGTGCCGAGCCTCGACCAGTTCACGCAGGAAATCCGCATCGCGTCGAACAACAGCGGCGGGCTCGGCTATCAGTTCGGCGCCTTCTACTTCAATGAAGACCTCGACATCTCGAGCTTCGAGTTCGGCGGCCCGACCGACGCGACGCCGTCGGCGATCGCGGTTCAGCGTCAGGAAAGCGAAGCCTATGGCATCTTCGGTTCGGTCAACTATGCGTTCGACAATGGGCTGAAGCTGCAGGCCGGCGCGCGCTACAACCATGACACGCGCGATTTCGTCGCGTCGCGTCCGGTCGAAACGCGCCCGATCTTCGTCGTCAACCCGAACACGCCGGTTCCGCCGCAGGCGGCGACCGTGAAGGGCAAACTGCTGACGTGGGACGCCAGCGCGACCTGGGAAGCGACCGACGGCTTCAACATCTATGCGCGCGTCGCGCGCGGCTATCGCGCGCCGTCGGTGCAGGGCCGCCTGACCTTCTCGCGCGTCATTTCGACCGCCGATCAGGAAGAGACGATGTCGTATGAGGCGGGGATCAAGACCTCCTTCCTCGACAACCGCGTCCGCTTCAACCTGACCGGCTATTACTTCGACACCAAGGACCTGCAGCTCACTGCGGTCGGCGGCACCTCGAACGTCGCCAGCCTGCTCAACGTCGATGCGAAGGGCCATGGCATCGAGGCCGAACTGCAGGCAGCCCCGGTAACGGGGCTGACCTTCTCGGTCGGCGGCGCCTGGAACATCGCCAAGATCGACGATGCCAATGCCTTCGTCGCCGGCTGCGGCTCGGCCACGCCGTGCACCGTGCTCGACCCGCAGCGTCCGGGCAGCCCCGGCATCTATTCGATCGACGGCAACCAGTTGCCGCAGTCGCCGAAGTGGACGGTGAACTGGACCGCGGGTTATGAATTCCCAGTCGGCAATGGCGCGATCTATGCGTTCACCGACTGGTATTACCGCTCGAAGATCCAGTTCTTCCTCTATCAGTCGGTCGAATTCTCGGACGACAAGATGCTCGAGGGCGGGCTGCGCGTCGGTTATCGCACCGACCGCTTCGACATCGCGGGCTTCGTGCGCAACATCACCAACGATGCGTCGCCGACCGGCGGCATCGATTTCAACAACATCACCAGCTACGTCAACGAACCCCGCATCTGGGGCGTCGAGGCGGGCGTGAAGTTCTGATGCGAACATAATTCGACGATCGGGCCGGGACAGTCCGGCCCGATCGAAGCAACAAAAAAAGGGCGCGCCGCCATCGCAGCGCGCCCTTTTTTTTCATGTCAGGTCAGGCGACCGGGCCGACGCGCGGGTCGGGTTCCAGCCGGATCAGCGGCTGCGTCCGGCCACTGAGCTTCGCGAACAGGCGCGGGACAAGGGCATGGTGCTGCGCCCAGTTCCAATAGGCCTGATAGGCGGGATCGGCGAAGAGGTGCTTCTCCTCGGTCTTCGCACGCCAGTAATAGACGCCGCTGACCAGCCCGAGCAGGATGACGTTGCGTGCCGCCTCGATCCAGCCGCCGGTGGTGACGAGGAAAGGCATCGACCCGACCCACCAGCTCAGATTCTTCGAAATATAAGCGGGGTGCCGCGTGAAGCTGTACGGCCCGTGCGTAATGACCCCGCGATGCGTCAGATTGGAAAAGCGGATGCCGAACGCCATCGTCGCCCAGGCGTAGATCGAGATAAGCGCGACGAGCACGACGCCCCAGATCGCCGTCAGCGTCTCATGACCCTGCAGCCAGTAACCCCAGTCGGCGCCGCCGACCTGATAGTCGAGCGGGCCGCCGTTCATCAGGATGAAGGGCGGATAGCAGATCAGCGCCGCGACCCACGCCATGCCATAGGGGTTCGCCGTCCGGATGTGCGAATCGAGCGGCTTCATCGTCAGGATATAGCCTACCGTCGCGATATGGACGTCGACGAGGTAGAGGAGGTTGATCGTCCACAGCCCGACCGTGAACGGGTTGGCGAGCACCTCGCTCATCGGCACCGCGACGAGCGACGAGAAATTGCCCGGCACGATCGACAGCATGAAGGCGGTGAAAAAGCCCTTCACCGTCCACGCGCGCAGATGATGCCAGATTGCGCGGCTATCGACCGGCTGGCCGCCCCCTGTTTTATGGCCTGCGATCAGCCAGTGTCCGAATTGCCAGCAGCCATCGCGCGGTTCGACGAGGCGGCGGTCGAGCCACAGCATATAGACGACCGATATCCCGAGCAGCCACGGCGCGACGCGTTCGAGCAGGTCCATCGAAAAGGCGTAATTGCCCTCCCAATAATAGCGCATTGTCGCATAGGTCAGCGCGATCAGCGCCCAGGTTGCCCACAGCCCGGCAAGCTTGGTCAGGCTGATATCGACCGTCTCGCGCCACGGGCGGCGCAGCGACCAGTCGATTCCGGTCGACGGATTGCGGTGCACCTTGTCGACGAAAACCGACCACAGCACCATCGGCAGACCGCAGGCGAGCACGCTGGCGATCGCCGAATTGGGGCCGTCCATCCGCCCGCGGTCGCCCCAGTCGATGCCAAGGAAACCCGCGATCTCGGGCGCGTAACGCGCGAGGATCAAATAGGAAAACAGCCCGAGCAGGCCGACGATTCCGACCCCGGCGCTGACCGCCGAGCGCGGCCGCACAGGACTGACGGCGGGCAGAACGGAGGCGGGATTGCCGCCACCTGAAGGGGTAAGGCTGGACATCTGGTTCACGCCGTACCCCTAACCAAAAATGGTAAGCAAGCCGTCAATATTACCGCGCGATTCGCAAGCGATTTTCTGCCAAAATGGCAGTATTTGCCGCATCTGACACCGTTCACCGCGAGTCATGTTCGACTCGGCGCGAGTCGCGCCGCAAAGATTCGCGCGGCTGCTTCTGCGCTGTTAAGGGCGCCATCAAGTCGGGGCGGAGGGCTCCACAAGAACACCAAGATGGGGTCGCCACTTGTCTTCGTTATCGACGGGTCTGCGCCAGTGGCGCGAGCGCGTTTCTGCGCTGTTTCAGGACCATGAAATCTTCGTTCGCACGCACGGTCACGTGCGCTTCCTGCGCGTCAGCGCGGTCTGGCAAAAGCGCGTCGCGCTGATCGCCGGGCTCGTCCTGCTCGCCTGGGCCGGTGCCACGCTCGCCGTGCTCGTCAACCAGTTGCTCAGCTCCGGCGAACGCGCCGAAGTCGCGCAGAAGCAGGCCGCCGCCGCAGCGGCCGAGGCGCGCATCGCCAAATATCGCGACCGCGTCGCCGAAACCGCTGCCGACCTCGAAGAGCGGCAGAACCAGCTCGACGAATGGCAGAAGAGCTATTTCGGCGACGAGCCCGCGATCCCGGGCGAAGCCGCGGCAACCGGTGCCGAAGCGAAACCCGCGCCGCTGAAGACCAGCGCCATCGACCCCAATCTGCCGCCCGAAGCGCAGGCGCTGGCGCGGATCGAGGCGCGACAGGAAGCCTTTTCGGCGCGCCTGCTCGCAGCGGTCAGCGCGCGCGCCGCGAAAGCCGAAAGCGCGGTTGCCAAGCTCGGCCTCGACCCCGCTTCGCTGGTGCGCAGCGCTGCGGCCGGCCGCGGTGGTCCCTTCATTCCCTATCGCGGCCGCCTCGGCCGTGCGGGCGAACTCGGCAAGGGCTTTGCCGCGCTCGAAGGTGCGCTGTTCCGAATGGAAGTGCTCGAACGCACGCTCGTCGCGATCCCCTCGGGACAGCCCGCCAATGTGCTGATGCTCTCGTCGAGCTACGGCTATCGCAGCGACCCCTTCACCGGCGCCGGCGCGATGCACTCGGGGCTCGATTTCCCTGGCCCGATCGGTAGCCCGATCCTCGCGGCCGCGCCCGGCAAGGTCGTTTTCGTCGGCCAGAAGTCGGGTTACGGCAATGTCGTCGAAGTCGATCACGGTCAGGGCATCCTGACCCGCTACGCCCATCTTTCGGGTTTCACGACGCGGGTCGGCAGCGCGGTTGCCGCGGGCCAGCAGATCGCTAAAATGGGTTCGACCGGCCGCTCGACCGGCAGTCACCTGCATTTCGAAGTCCGTCTGAACGGCGCCGCGGTCAATCCGCGCCGCTTCCTGGAGGCCAAAGCCGATGTTCTCGAAGTCAAAGCCGACGCACGACAGCGAGTCGGCGCCCTCGCAGCCGGCACCGGCGGTGCCCGCTAAGATGGCGACCGGCGCCCGTCATACGACCTTTTCGATCCTCGGGTCGGACGTCGTCGTCACCGGCAATGTTGCCGCCAGCGTCGACCTGCACGTCGACGGCAAGATCGACGGCGACCTGAAATGCGCCAACCTCGTCCAGGGCGAGGCGAGCGAGATCAAGGGCGCGGTGGTCGCCGAGACCGCCAAGATCGCGGGCCTGCTCGACGGATCGATCGAGGCGAAGACGCTGATCGTTCATGCGACCGCACGGATCACCGGCGACGTGATCTACGAAAACATCACGATCGAGAATGGCGGCAAGGTCGACGGCAAACTCAGCCATCGCCGTCATGGCGCGGGCGCCGCCAAGGCGCCGCCGCCGTTGGAAGTGGTCGAGAACAAGTCGGCTTTGGGAATCTGATTGCACGGCTGCCGGAATGGCGGCTTAGGGGTGGAAAGCTGTCGTTACCTCCCCCCGCTTTCGTCATCCCGGACTTGATCCGGGATCCATGACGACGGTGCAGCTATGGATCCCGGATCAAGTCCGGGATGACGAATGGAAAAGGTCCACAACCGGCCGCAACCGGCCATCGCTGTCCCTCGCCAGCATTGTTACATTCGCCCGACCCGCAACGACACCGCCACCCGGTCGCCTAGCCTGACACCCTCGGCCCGCTGCACCGCGACCTTCACCGGTAGAAGATAGCCGCCGTCGCGCGGGAACAGCGAGGTCGTGAAATCGCTCGCCCCGATCCGCGCAACAACCGGCACGACACCCCAGCCATAGCTTTCCGACAGCGCCGCGTAGCGGATCGCGCCAACATGCGCATCGGGGATGGCGGCAAACAGGAACGGCGCCGGGCCGCGCCATTCGATAATCTCGGCATCGAAAGCGATCTCTTCCACCGCGATCAGTTCCGCGGCGCCTGCCGCCGGTAGCTCAGCGCCTCGGCGATATGGATGCGGCCGACGGTTTCGGCGCCCGCGAGGTCGGCGATCGTCCGCGCGACGCGCAGCATCCGCGTATAGCCGCGCGCCGACAGCCGCATCGCCTCGGCCGCCTGTGCGAGCAACTGGCGGCCCGGCTCGTCGGGGGTTGCGACCGCTTCGAGCAGTTCGCCGTCGATCTCCGCATTGGTGCGCGCCTTGTGGTCCGCATAGCGCCGCGTCTGGATATCGCGCGCCGCCGCGACGCGCGCCGCAACCTCCGCACTGCCTTCGGTGGGTGGCGGCAGGACAAGGTCGGCGGCGCTGACGGCCTGCACTTCGACATGCAGGTCGATGCGGTCGAGCAGCGGGCCCGACAGCTTTGCCTGATAATCGGCGGCACAGCGCGGCGCGCGGCTGCACGCGAGCGCCGGGTCGCCGAGATGGCCGCAGCGGCACGGGTTCATCGCCGCAACGAGCTGGACGCGCGCCGGGAAGGTCACATGCGCATTGGCGCGCGCGACGCTGACCTCGCCCGTTTCGAGCGGCTGGCGCAGCGAATCGAGCACGCCGCGCTGGAACTCGGGCAGCTCGTCGAGGAAGAGCACGCCGAGATGCGCGAGGCTGACCTCGCCCGGCCGGACGCGGAGGCCCCCGCCGACGAGCGCCGGCATCGACGCCGAATGATGCGGCGCGCGGAACGGCCGCGCGCGGACGAGCCGCCCGCCTTCGAGGGTTCCGGCGACCGAGGCGATCATCGAGACTTCGAGCGCTTCGCCGGGGGTCAGCTCGGGCAAGATGCCGGGCATGCAGGCGGCCATCAGCGACTTGCCCGACCCCGGCGGCCCCGACATCATCAGATTATGCGCCCCGGCCGCGGCGATTTCGAGCGCGCGCTTCGCGGTTTCCTGCCCCTTTACCTGCGCCAAATCGGCGCCGCGCGCCGGCATTTCGACCTCGCCCGGCATCGGCGCCGCGAGCAGCGCGCTGCCCTTGAAATGGCCGAGCAGCGACAGGAGGTCGGGCGCGCCGAGCACCTCGACATGGCCCGCCCACGCCGCTTCGGGTCCCTGTGCGGCGGGGCAGATCAGCCCGCGCTCGACGCTGCCCGCATGCAGCGCGGCGAGGAGGACGCCGGGCGATGCCGCAACGCGCCCGTCGAGCCCGAGTTCGCCGACGACCACGTACGAAGCGAGCGTTTCGGCATCGACCACCCCCATCGCGCCGAGCAGCGCCAGCGCGATCGGCAGGTCGTAGTGCGAGCCTTCCTTGGGCAGGTCGGCGGGCGACAGGTTGACGGTGATGACCTTGGGCGGCAGCGACAGGCCGATCGCGGCGATCGCGGCGCGCACCCGCTCACGGCTTTCGCCGACCGCCTTGTCGGGCAGCCCGACGACGACGAACCGGGGAACGCCCGGCGTGATCTGGCACTGCACCTCGACCCCGCGCGCCTCGAGCCCGAGATAGGCGACGGTGGAAACGATCGCGACCATGAAATCCCCCGCTGCCCGTCCTCGCGGCACGCGATGTGCCTGCTTTGTTCCCCATGCCTCTTTACGGCAAGCGGACGGAACGTCGAGTCTTTTCGAAAGTTGTCGAAGGTGCCGCGCAGCGCAACCGTCGTTGCAGATTTGACAACATACCAACTAGTCGGTATGTAGATTCGCATGACGACGAATCAGCCTCCTGCCGCGCCCCGGCGCACCCCGCGCCCCGCCGCCGCCCGCGATGTCCCCCCGGCGGGCGGCGGCATCCCGGTCGACGCGGGCCGGGCGCCGCGCGGCAGCGCGCGCGACAAGCTGATCGCCGCGGCGCATGCGACGGTGCGCCGTAAGGGTTATGCCGCAACGACGGTCGACGAGATCTGCGCCGCGGCGGGCGTCACCAAGGGCGCCTTCTTCCACCACTTCGAATCGAAGGAAGCGCTGGCGATCGCCGCCGCCGAAGGCTGGACCGAGCGTGCCCGCCCGATGTTCGAACTGCCGCCGCACACCAGGCTGGTCGACCCGCTCGACCGCCTGCTCGGCCATATCGACTTCCGCTTTTCGATGCTCGACGGCCCGGTCGAGGATTTCACCTGCTTCGTCGGCACGATGGTGCAGGAAGCCTATGGTACCAATCCGGCGATCCGCGCGGCGTGCGAGGCGAGCATCAACGCCTATTGCGAGGCGCTGGCCCCCGACATCGAGGCGGCGATCGCGCGCCACGGCATTTCGCAGGGCGTCAGCGCGATGAGCATCGCGCGTCACGTCCAAGCGGTGCTGCAGGGCGCCTTCATCATGGCGAAGACCACCGACGATCCCGCGATCGCGCGCGACAGCGTCACCCACCTGAAGCGTTACATCCTCATGCTGTTCGGCAGAGGCTGAACCACCCATCCCCCCAAGAAGAGAGAAGAGAGGAAGTTCCCCATGTCCAATGCCCCCAAGATGATCTTCGTGAACCTGCCGGTCACCGATCTCGATGCGTCGAAGGCCTTTTACGAAGCCGTCGGCGCGGCCAACAACCCCGCCTTCACCGACGAGACCGCCGCGTGCATGGTGGTCGCCGAAGGGTCGATCCACGTCATGCTGCTGACCCATGAAAAATGGGCGACCTTCACGTCGAAGGCGATCCCCGACGCCCGGACGACGGCGCAGGTGCTGCTCTGCATCTCGGCCGACAGCCGCGAGGATGTCGACGGGCTGGTCGACAAGGCGGTTGCCGCAGGCGGCAAGGGCGATCCGACCCCGACGCAGGATTATGGCTTCATGTACGGCCGCAGCTACGAAGATCCCGACGGCCATATCTGGGAAGTGATGTGGATGGATCCCGCGGCGGCCAGCGGCGAATTCCCCGCCGAAGCCGAAGCCTGACCCTAGCCGACAGGAGGAAGGCGATGACCGAAACTCTCCCCTCGAAAAAGGCGCTGATCGCCGGACGGAGCTTAAGCGGCCTCGTTATCGCCTTCCTCCTCTTCGACGCCGGGCTCAAGCTGGTGTCGCCCGGAACCGCGATCAAATACAGCCCGCCGGGCCTTGGATGGCCGCTCGACGTTCCGACGATGACGATGCTCGGGCTCCTGCTGCTGATCCCGACCCTGCTCTACATCTGGCCGCGCACCGCAATCCTCGGCGCGATCCTGATCACCGCCTATCTCGGCGGCGCGGTCGCCACCCATGTCCGCATCGGCAGTCCGCTGTTCAGCCATATCCTGTTCGGCGCCTACCTTGGCGTGATGCTGTGGGGCGGGCTGTGGCTGCGCGACCCGCGCATCCGGGCGCTGATCCCGCTCCGGTCGGGAGCCGCACAATGAGCTTTCAGGCCTATCTCGACAATGTCGAAGCGAAGACCGGCAAATCGGCCGCCGAACTGAAGGTCATCGCGATCGAAAAAGGCCTCGCCGACGACGGCGGCCTCGCGCCGGGCGTCAAGGCCACCGCGATCGTCGACTGGCTGAAGCGCGATTTCGACCTTGGCCACGGCCACGCGATGTCGATCGTCGCTTATATCAAAGGGAAGAGGAACTGATCATGTCCGCCCCGACCGAAGCCGTTCCCGAAATCACCGCCTACCGGTCGGTGCCGGATTTTGCCTATGGCCGCATCAAGGACATCCGCGTCCGCTGGGCGCTCGACGAAATCGGCCGGCCCTATCGCACACGGCTGATCGGCGGCATTTTCGAGGACAAGGCACCGGCCTATCTTCACGACCAGCCGTTCGGGCAGGTTCCGGTCTATAAGGACGGCGATGTGACCCTGTTCGAAACGGGGTCGATCCTGATCCACATCGGCGACGCCGACGAGCGCCTGTTGCCGCGCGATGCGAAAGGGCGCGGGCGCGCGATCAGCTGGATGATCGCCGCGCTCAACAGCGTCGAACCGATGATCCAGACGCTGGTCGTGCTGACCGTTAAGGGACAGGGCACCGACTGGCTGGCCGGTGCCATCGGCGCGGCGAAACCCTTTGCCGAACAGCGATTGTCCCGCTTGTCGCAGGCGCTCGGCGACCGCGACTGGCTGGAGGAGCATTTTTCGATCGGCGACATCGTGATGATCGATGTGCTCCGCAACGCAAATCCCGAATTGCTGGCGCCGCATCCCAATCTGACCGCCTATGTCGCGCGCGGCAAAGCCCGCCCGGCCTTTCAGAGCGCCATGGCGGCGCATCTGGCCGACTGCGCGGTCGGCGAACCGCTGCCTGCCTGAACCCCCAACCCCTGAATCCCCAACCGAGGAGACGCCGCCATGCCCGTGAACCCCGACAGCAAACTCGAAGTCACCGCCTTCGACTGGGTCCCCGATTTCGCCCGCGGCTATGTCCGCGACCTGCGCCCGCGCTGGGCGTGCGAGGAAATCGGACTCGATTATGCCGAACATCTGATCAGCGCGATCAACCGCCCCGCCGACCATTTCCTGTTCCAGCCGTGGGGACAGGTGCCGGTGCTGAACGACGGCGGCGTCCGCCTGTTCGAGAGCGGCGCGATCCTGCTCCACCTTGCCGAGAAGGACGAACGGCTGCTGCCGCGCGACCCGCAGGGGCGTGCCAACACGCTCGCCTGGCTGTTCGCCGCCTATAACAGTGTCGAACCGATGCTGTTCGAACTCGGCAATGTCGACATCTTCGCGAAGGACGAGGAATGGGCGAAGCTGCGCCGGCCGAGCCTGATCGAGTTCATCCAGGGCCGGCTCGGCCGCCTCGACGATGCGATCGGCGACAAACATTATCTCACCGGCGAATTCACCGTCGCCGATATCGCGATGGCGACCGTGCTGCGCGAAGGCGTCGAGGCCGGGCTGATCGCCGAGCAGCCGCGGTTGCAGGCGTATCTCGACCGATGCCTTGTACGGCCCGCCTTCCGGCGCGCGCTCGATGCGCAGCTTGCCGCGTTCAGAGAAGAAGCGGGACCGCCCGCCGCCTGACCCCCCGATTTCCGCCCCCAAGGAGAGAGACGATGACCTATGTAGAAGGATTTGTGGTCGCAGTACCGACCGCCAACAAGGAAGCCTATCGCAAGCATGCCGCCGACGCGGCGCCGCTGTTCCGGGAATTCGGCGTCGCGCGGATGGTCGAATGCTGGGGCGACGACGTGCCCGACGGCAAGGTCAACGACTTCAAGGGCGCGGTGCAGGCGAAACCCGACGAGACCGTCGTGTTCAGCTGGTTCGAATATCCCGACAAGGCGACGCGCGACGCCGCGACCGAAAAGATGATGAACGACCCGCGCATGGCGGCGATGGGCGGCGAGATGCCGTTCGACGGCAAGCGTATGATCGTCGGCGGCTTCGATTCGATCGTCGACGACCGCGCGGAGGGGGCGACCGGCTATGCCGACGGCTATGTCGTGCCCGTCCCCGACGGCAACAAGGAAGCCTATCGCGCGATGGCGCAAAAGGCATCGCAGGTGTTCCGCGACTATGGCGCGACGCGCGTCGTCGAGGCGTGGGGCGACGATGTAGCCGACGGCAAGGTCACCGACTTCAACCGCGCCGCGCACAAGCAGGACGGCGAGACCGTCGTCTATAGCTGGGTCGAATGGCCCGACAAGGAAACGCGCACCGCCGGCTGGGAAAAGATGATGAAGGACGAGCGGATGCAGCATGATCCGAACGACCAGACCTTCGACGGCAAGCGCATGATCTATGGCGGCTTCGAGCCGATCGTGATGGCCTAGGATCGTCGCGCGAATTTAGCTCGTCATCCCGGCGAAGGCCGGGATCTCGACCTCGCGTTCAAAATCTACGTTGAGATCCCGGCCTTCGCGGGGATGACCAATGGGAGAGGGTCGATGACACTGTCAGACGAAAGCCAACAGGTGCAGCGTCGCATCGCATCGTGCCAGTGCGGCGCGGTGACGCTCGAACTCGTCGGCAAGCCGATCGTCGCGGCGACCTGTTACTGCCAGAGCTGCCAGCGGGCGGGCGCGGCCTTCGCGGCGCTTCCCGGAGCCTCGCCGGTGGTCGGCGCCGACGGCGGCACACCCTATGTGCTGATGCGAAAGGACCGGCTCGTCTGGCAATCGGGTGCGCAGCAGTTGCAGGAGCATCGACTGACCCCCGATTCGCCGACGCGGCGTTTCGTGGCGCGATGCTGCAATGCGCCGGTCGCGCTCGAATTCACCAAGGGGCATTGGCTGAGCGTCTATTCGGCGCGGCTTCCCGAAGCCGAACGCCCGGCGCCGGAGATGCGGACGATCGTCGGCGACCGGCCCGCCGGCGTCGAGCTGCCCGGCGATATCCCCAATTACCGGACACCGTCCGGCAAATTCATGTGGCGGCTGCTCACCGCCTGGGCCGCGATGGGCTTTCGCGCGCCGCCCATCGAAAAGACCGAAGGCTGGACGCACTAGCGGGGGAAAAGGAAAAGGACGATGGATCATATAACCTACCCCAATGAGAGCGCCGACTATCGCGCGGCGCGCAACGAACTGCTCGATGCCGAGATCGCGCTTCGCCGCCAGATCGAGGCGGTCGCGGCGCAGCGCCGCGCGCTGCCGCCCGGCGGCGAGATTCCCGAGGATTATGTCTTCGAACGGATCGGCAAGTTCCAGCGCCCCGAGACGGTGCGGTTATCCGAGCTGTTCGGCGACAAACAAAGCATCATCCTGCAAAGCTTCATGTTCGGGCCCGAGCGCGACGTCCCCTGTTCGGGCTGCACCCATATGCTCGATTCGATCGACGGCGGCGCCCGCTATGTCGACGACCGCACCCCGCTCTATGTCGTCGCCAAGTCGCCGATCGCGCGGCTGGTCGAATGGGCGCGGGTGCGCGGCTGGAAACATCTGACCTTTCTGTCCGACGTCACCACGCGCTATTCGGCCGATTATTTCGGCGACACGCGCAAATTCCCGCCGTCGATGCGCGCGGACCGCAAGCTCGGGCCCGGCGAGGAATGGGACGAGACGATCTTCAACAGCTTCCGCAAGGACGGCGACATCATCCGGCATCACTGGGGGAGCGAGATGGCGTTCGCGCCCGAGGATCCCGGTCAGCACCACCGCGCGGGCGACCTCGTCGATGCGCTGTGGGGGCTGCTCGACATGACCCCCGAAGGTCGCGGGGATTATTTTCCGACCGTCGAAGGAGGAAAGCAATGAGCCAGAACAAGGAAAATGGGGCAGCGAATTTCATCTGGTACGAACTGATGACGAGCGATCCCGCCGGCGCGGCGAGCTTTTACGGCGCGGTGGTCGGCTGGACCATCGCGGCGCAGGGCGAGGCGACCGCGGGCGGGGTCGATTATCGCATGATCGGGCGCAGCGACGGCGGCAATGCCGGCGGGGTGCTCGCGCTCGACGCCGACATGCTCGCCGGCGGCGCGCGGCCGATCTGGCTCGGCTATCTGCATGTCGCGGACGTCGATGCGGCGGTCGCGGCGATCGAAGCCGACGGCGGCAGCATACAGATGGGCGCGATGGACATTCCGGTCGGGCGCATCGCGATGGTCACCGACCCGCAGGGCGCGCCCTTCTATATCATGGACCCCGTCCCGCCGCCGGGCATGGAGGGGATGGAAAGCGACGTCTTCTCGGTTACCGAAGTGCAGCATATGCGCTGGAACGAGCTGGCGACGAGCGATCCCGACGCCGCCATCGCCTTTTACAAGAAGCATTTCGGCTGGGGACAGCAGGGCGAGATGCCGATGGGCGACCATGGCGCCTATCGCTTCATCCAGCGCGGCGATGTCGGACTGGGCGCGGTGATGCCATTGCTGGAGGGCTATCCCGCCCCGATCTGGAGCTTCTACATCGGCGTCGACGACATCGACCGCGCAGCAGCGGCGGTGACCGCGAACGGCGGCACCGTCACCAACGAACCGATGGAAATCCCCGGCGGCGAATATGCGATGAACGGCATCGACCCGCAGGGCGCGTCGTTCGGCCTCGTCGGCCCGCGCAAATAGGGCGAAATCTTCGGGGGCAGAAAGGAAAGCCGAGATGACCGACAACCCGAAACTCGTCCCCGCAGAAGAGCTGGTCCGGCGTAGCACGCGCCGGCCGCTGCCGAACGAGAGTGCCGAATATCGCGCCGCGCGCGATGCGCTGCTGGTCGAGGAGATCGAGCTGCGCCGCCACCTCGCGCGCGTCGCGGCGCAGCGGCGCACGCTGCCCCCCGGCGGCGCGGTGACCCATGACTATCGCTTCGTCGGCGCCGAGGGCGAGGTCGGCCTTGCCGAATTGTTCGGCGGCCACGACACGCTTTTCCTATACGGCATGATGTACGGCCCCGAACGCCAGCAGGCGTGCCCGATGTGCACCGCGACGGTCGCGAACTGGGACCCCGAGGTACCGCATCTCGAACAGCGGATCGGTTTCGCGGTCGTCGCGCGCTCGCCCTACCCGCGCCTCGCCGCCTTCGCGCGCGAACACGGCTGGGATCATCTGAAGCTCTATTCGGACCCGAGCGGCGATTTCTGGCAGGATTATATCGGCGAGACCCGCGACGACGACATGGCGGGGTACAGCGTCTTCACCCGCAAGGATGGGACGATCCGCCATTTCTGGAGCGTCGAGGGCGGCCCCGAAATCGCCGACCCGGGGCAGGACCCGCACGGCGCGCCCGACCCCAATTCGCTGTGGAACCTGCTCGACCTGACCCCCGAGGGTCGCGGCACCGACTGGTACCCCAGCCTGAGCTATCCGTGACAGCGGAAGAAAGGAGAGAGACGATGGAAAATCAGGGACCGACGACCGGCTTGACGCCGCATCTGGCGATCGCCGACAAGCGCGGGACGCAAGCGATCGACTTCTACGTCGAGGCGTTCGGCGCGACCGAGAATATGCGCATGCCCGCCGACGACGGGGTGCGGCTGATGCATGCGCATCTGACCGTCAACGGCGCATCGCTGATGCTCCACGACGAATTCCCCGAATATGTCGATAACGAAAGCTCGCCCCCCAACGGCGTGACGCTGCACCTGCAGGTCGACGACGCCGACGCGTGGTTCGACCGCGCGGTCGCCGCCGGCGCGGCGGTGATCATGCCGCTCGACAACATGTTCTGGGGCGACCGCTATGGTCAGATCAAGGATCCGTTCGGCCACACATGGTCGATCGGCTGCCCGGTAAAAGGAGAGAAATGATGTCCGGTAAAGCTACGCTGTGCCTGTGGTACGACAAGGACGCCGAGGAAGCGGCGAACTTCTATGCCGCGACCTTTCCCGACAGCAAGGTCGGGGCGACCCACCGCGCGCCCGGCGACAACCCGAGCGGCAAGGAGGGCGATGTGCTGACCGTCGATTTCACCGTGCTCGGCTTTCCGTGCATCGGCCTCAACGGCGGCCCCGCCTTCCAGCACAACGAGGCCTTTTCCTTCCAGGTCCACACCGACACGCAGGAGGAGACCGACCGGCTGTGGAACGCGATCGTCGATAACGGCGGCGCCGAAAGCATGTGCGGCTGGTGCAAGGACAAATGGGGGGTCAACTGGCAGATCACCCCGCGCGTCCTGACCGACGTGATGACCAACCCCGACAAGGCAGCGGCCAAGCGCGCGTTCGATGCGATGATGGCGATGAAGAAGATCGACATCGCCACGATCGAGGCCGCGATCCGGGGCGAAGCCGTTGGCGCGGCGTAGCCCGGCGCTCTTCGCATGGGCCCTCTGCGGCACGCTCGATATCGTCTATGCGGCGGTGTCGAGCCTCGTGCAGGGCGGCACCGTCTCGTCGATGCTGCACGCCGTCGCCAGCGGCCCGTTCGGCGACGGCGCGCGTAACTGGGGCATCGGCGGCGACATTGCAGGGCTCGCGACGCATTATGCGATCATGGGCGCGATGGTCGCGGCGTGGTTCTTCGTCGCACGGCGCTGGGCCGCGCTGACGGCGTGGCCATGGTGGCTGACCGGCACCTTTTATGGTCTGCTCCTCTATTACATTATGAACGGGATCGTGCTGCCGCTGCGCTTCGGCTCGCCTTTCCCGCCGGTCGACCTCGTCAAGGGCGCGGTCGCGCTCTTCCCGCATATCTTCTTCGTCGGCTGGCCGTGCGCCTGGCTGACCCGCAAGGACGCCCGCTGATGCTGACCTTCTATGGCCACCCCTTTTCCTCCTACACATGGAAGGCGCTGATCGCGCTGTACGAGAAGGGGATCGATTTCGACTATCGTTCGGTCGACCCCGCCTTTCCCGATCATATGCCCGAACTGCGGGCGCATTGGCCGGTCGGCCAGTTCCCGCTGATCGTCCATGACGGGACGCCCTATTTCGAATCGTCGGTGATCATCGAATATCTCGACCATCTGGTTCCCGAACCGCGGCTGATCCCGGCAGAGTTCGACGCGGCGCTGAAGGTGCGGCTGTTCGACCGCGTCTTCGACAATCATGTGATGGGCCGGATGCAGTCGGTGGTCGCCGATGCGATCCGCGGCCCCGACAATCATGTGCCGATGATCGTCGACCAGTCGAAGGCGGCGCTTGAGACCGTCTATGGCTGGCTCGACAAGGAACTGGCGGGCGGCGGCTGGGCGACGCCCTACGGCTTCAGCCTTGCCGACTGTGCCGCGGGGCCGTCGCTCTTCTACGCCGACTGGGTGCATCCGATCCCCGAGGCCTTCGAGAATCTGCGCGCCTATCGCGCCCGCCTGCTCGCGTATCCGTCGATCGCACGCTGCGTCGAGGAGGCGCGGCCGTACCGCGCCTATTTCCCGCTCGGCGCGCCCGACCGCGATTGAAGCGCCCCGTCGTCCGGCGTCCCATAATGCGGTTAACGCGCCGCTGACATTGCCGCTTTGCCATTTGGTAGCCCCGCGCGCGCGAAGGCGGCCTCATGGTTTCGCCGAGCGCCATTGTCCGCACGCTGATCGCCGCGCTGTTCGCGGCGGTGATCGCGTTCGCGCCGGTGCATGCGCAGCAGGCGTTCACCGTCACCACGACGACGGTGACGTGGAGCTATGACGATGCGGATGCCGACGAAGGCAGCACCATCGACGAGGACGAAGCGCTGCTCGACGACGAGGCGCTGGCCAGCGACGCCGGCGTCGAAGCCTTTGGGGGCGCGACCCGCCGCTACGCACCCAGCGCCGCGCTCGCGACGCTCGGGCACGCCAAGGCGCATTTCGGTCCCTTCGCGGTGATCGACGGTTCGACCGTCCGCATGGCGGGCGATGTCGATGGCGCGACGCCGCGCCAGTTCGCGGCGATGCTCGCGGCCTTCCCGACGATCCGGCGGATCGAGATGGTCGATTGCCCGGGCAGCCTCGACGAGGAAGCCAATCTGATCCTCGCGCGTGCGATCCGCCGCGCCGGGCTCGAAACCGTCGTCCCCGCAGGCGGATCGGTGCGGTCGGGCGCGGTCGAGCTGTGGCTTGCCGGCGCGAAACGCAGCGCCGCCCCCGACGCCGAATTCGGCGTCCATAGCTGGGCCGACGAATATGGCCGCGAGGCAAAGGACTATCCCGCGAACGATCCGGTCCATGCCGAATATCTGGGGCTCTATCGCGAAATGGGCATGGCGCCCGAGAAAGCCCGCCAATTCTATGCGCTGACCAACAGCACCCCGTTCGACGACGTCCGTTACCTGACGCGCGACGATATGGCGCGATTCGTGACGCTCGACTGAATAGCGTCGCCACGCCCCTTCTTCTCCCCGACCGTCATTTCGAACGCTTCGGCTAGCGCGACGCCGGTGCAACGGAACAATCGTTGCGAGCAGCCGTTCGCATCAGATGGAGGATCGCCCGATCCTCATCGTCGGAGAGAGATGATGAAGAAGCTTCTGACAATTTTCGCAATTGGCAGCTCGATGCTGCTTCTGTCGGCCTGCAACACCGTTGAAGGTGCTGGTAAGGACGTCGAATCGGCTGGCGACTGCGTGGATGGTGTCAAAGGAAACTGCTAGAGTTCGGGGTCGTGAGCGGCGTTGACGGATCGGCGTGAACCGGCGTTGACGATTAACTGCGATGGCCTGAAGGCTGTCCTCGAAGCAGAACGACTCTCGCCCTTAAGAGTGACCGGCGTTGTGCGCCGACTGCTTTAGCCTTGTAACACGCCGCCGCCTTTCCCACATCGTCCGCTATGGCGAAACGAAGCCTCTATCAGCGGATGCGGTCGAATGCGCAGGTGCGTTCGGGGCTCTTCTGCCTTGGCGTGCTGCTGATGATCGTCGCGGTGATCATCGGGCCGCTGCCGGGCCCCGGCTTCCTGATCGTCTTTCCCGTGGGGTTGATGCTGTGCTTGCAGAACAGCGCCTGGGCGAAGCGCGTCTATGTCCGCTTCAAATGGCGCCATCCGCGCTACGGCGACTGGGCCGACCGGGTGATGCGCCGGGTCAGCGCCGCGCGGCGGCGAGCACGGGCGCGGCTCGAAAGCGTCATGGATGACGATTGACTTTGCGCCGACTCTCGCTTATCCGCGCCTCCATCGGTGGCCGCCCACGTTTGGCGGCCCTTTTCTGTTAGAGCCTTTAAAGAGAATTTGGGGATACCGCGATGAAGCGCACCTATCAACCGAGCCGCCTCGTGCGCAAGCGCCGTCACGGTTTCCGCGCCCGCAAGGCGACTGTCGGCGGCCGCAAGGTTCTCGCCAACCGCCGCGCGCAGGGCCGCAAGAAGCTGTCGGCCTGATCGCTGACGCTTCTGCGCCAGTTCCGCTGGTGCGAACGCTTTCAAAACGTAGCGAATTTCTGGCCGCGAACCGCGGCCTTCGCTTTCCTATGCCCGGCTTCGTCCTGCTCGTCCGCCCGCGCGGCGACGGCGATGACGCGCGGGGCATCGGCTACACCGTCAGCAAGAAGGTCGGCAACGCCGTCACGCGCAACCGGATGAAGCGCCGGCTGCGCGCGCTCTGCCGCGCCGCGCTGCCCGAATCGGGCATCGCCGGCGCCGATCATGTGCTGATCGGCCGACCGGGCGGCAACGACATCGTCTTTGCCGAGCTGGGCGAGCAGCTCGATTCGGCGCTAGCGCGCGCCGCAAAGAAGCTGGCGACAAAGGCGCCATGATCGCGAAGCTGCTCATCCTGATCGCGCGCGGCTGGCAGCTTGGCCCGTCGCGTATCCTGCCGCCGACGTGCCGTTATGCGCCATCGTGCAGCGAATATGCGATCGTCGCGCTGAAACGCCATGGTGCGATCAAGGGTGGCTGGATGGCGACAAAGCGGCTATTGCGCTGCCATCCATGGGGCGGGCACGGTTACGACCCGGTGCCGTAATAAATCTATCCCGACATCGAGACGAAGAGAGACCAACGAGCGTGGACGACAAACGTAACCTGATCGCGGCAATCCTGTTGTCGGTGGCCATCCTCCTGGGCTGGAACTTCGTCGCCGAGAAATTCTTCCCGACGCCCGCCAAGCCCGACGTGACGAAGACCGTCGCGGGCACGGGCGGCGCGCCCGCCGCCACCCCGGCGGCGCAGGGCCAGCCGTCGGCGCTGCCGACCCCGGGCGCCCCTGCCGCCGCGTCGGCGCCCGCCGCGATCCGCCCGATCGAGACGGTGCTCCGCGAAGGACAGCGCATCCCGATCGAGACCCCGGCGCTGTCGGGCTCGATCAACCTTGTCGGCGCGCGCATCGACGACATCACGCTCACCAAATATCGCCAGACGATCCAGAAGGATTCGCCGCCGGTCCGCCTGTTCGCACCCGGCGGCACCGCAGCCGCCTATTTCGCCAGCATCGGCTGGTCGGCACAGGGCGTGCAGGTGCCGGGGCCCAACACCGTCTGGACCGCCACGGGCGCCAAGCTGACCCCGACGACGCCGGTCACGCTGAGCTGGGCCAATGGCGCCGGCCAGACCTTCCGCATCGAATATAGCATCGACGCCAATTATCTGATCACCGCGAAGCAGACGATCGCCAACACCGGAACCGCGCCGATCAGCGCCAGCAGCTTTGCGCTGATCGACCGCCTCGGCAAGCCGACCGATCCGCACGAGAAGGATAGCTGGACGATCCACATCGGCCCGACCGGCTACCTTGGCGGCAAGTCGGTGTTCGACGTCGATTATGACGATGTCGAAGAAGCGCCGAATCGCGCCGTCCGCTATAATTCGGCGGGCTGGCTCGGCTTCACCGATAAATATTGGCTCGCCGCGATCGTCCCGGCAAAGGGCGAGCGCGTCACCGCCGCGATCAGTTCGCCCGCGGCGAACAATTACCAGACCCTCTTCGCGCGCGATTTCCGCCAGGTTGCACCGGGCACGCAGGTGACGACGAACAGCCGCATTTTCGCCGGCGCGAAGGAAGTCAGCATCCTGTCGAAATATCAGGACGACCAGGGCATCACGCGCCTGTCGAACGCGATCGACTGGGGCTGGTTCGAATTTTTCGAGGTGCCGATCTTCAAACTGCTCGACTGGCTGTTCCGCCAGGTCGGCAATTTCGGTGTCGCGATCATGATCCTGACACTGATCATCCGCACCCTGATGTTCCCGATCGCGCAGCGCCAGTTCGGTTCGATGGCGCAGATGCGCCTCGTCCAGCCGAAGATGAAGGCGCTGCAGGAACGGTACAAGGACGACAAGCCGAAGATGCAGCAGGAGTTGATGAAGCTCTACAAGGACGAGAAGATCAATCCGCTCGCCGGCTGTCTGCCGATCGTGCTGCAGATCCCGATCTTCTATGCGCTGTACAAGGTGCTGATGCTGACGATCGAAATGCGCCACCAGCCGTTCATCCTGTGGATCAAGGATCTGTCGGCGCCCGATCCGCTGCATATCCTGAACCTGTTCGGCCTTTTGCCGTTCACGCCGCCGTCGCTGCTCAGCATCGGCATCCTCGCGCTGATCCTCGGTATCACCATGTGGCTGCAGTTCCGCCTGAACCCGCAGTCGACCGATCCGGTGCAGCAGCAGGTGTTCAAGATCATGCCGTGGATGTTCATGTTCATCATGGCGCCGTTCGCGGCGGGGCTGCTGCTCTACTGGATCACCAACAACTGCCTGTCGATTGCGCAGCAGCAGTGGATGTACCGCAAGTTCCCCGAGCTGAAGACAGCGATAGCGAAGTGACGATTCGCACCTTTTCTTGTCATTCCCGCGAAAGCGGGAACCCAGAGCGTGAAAGCGGAGACTTCGGCGGCAGCACGCTGGATCCCCGCTTTCGCGGGGATGACAATGATGGATAGTGACGACCCCCTTCTGACCGAACGCGCGCGGAAGCTGTTTGCGGGGCCGATTGCCTTCCTGAAATCGGCACCGGCGCTGCAGCACCTGCCCGCGCCCGGCGTGCCCGAGATCGCCTTTGCCGGCCGCTCGAACGTCGGCAAATCGTCGCTGCTCAACGCGCTGACCAACCGCAACGGGCTCGCGCGCACGTCGGTGACGCCGGGGCGGACGCAGGAGCTCAACTATTTCGACGTCGGATCGCCTCTGGTGTTCCGCCTCGTCGACATGCCGGGCTATGGCTTTGCGAAGGCGCCGAAGGATGTCGTCAAAAAGTGGCGCTTCCTCGTCAACGACTACCTCCGCGGCCGCGCGGTGCTGAAACGCACCCTTGTGCTGATCGACAGCCGTCACGGCATCAAGGATGTCGACCGCGAGGTGCTCGAAATGCTCGACCTCGCGGCGGTCAGCTACCGGCTCGTGCTCACCAAGACCGACAAGGTGAAGGCGAGCGACCTTGCCGCGGTGCAGGCCGCGACCGAGGCCGAAGCGCGCAAGCATCCGGCGGCGCATCCGCAGGTGATCGCGACGAGCAGCGAAAAGGGCATGGGGATCGCCGAGCTGCGCACCGCAGTGCTGGAAGCGGTCGAAAGTTGACGGACGCGCTCCGCTCCCGCAAGCGGGAGGGAGCAAAGGACAACGCATGAAACTCTTCCTCGGCAACAAGGCCTATTCGAGCTGGAGCCTGCGCGGCTGGCTCGCCGCCAGGCATAGCGGCCTGCCGTTCGAGGAAGTCACCGTCCCGCTTTATGACGAGGAATGGTCGAACCGGCGCGAGGGCGACGAATTCGCGCCGTCGGGCGGCAAGGTCCCGATCCTGTGGGACGGCGACGACATCGTCGTCTGGGATAGCCTCGCGATCATCGACTATCTGAACGAAAAGACCGGCGGCACGCGCGGATACTGGCCCGACGACATGGCGGCGCGCGCGATGGCACGGTCGATGGCCGCCGAAATGCATTCGAGCTTCGCCGCGCTGCGTCGCAACCACAGCATGAACATCCGCCGCATCTATCCGGCGGCCGAACTGCTGCCCGAGGTGCAGGCTGACGTCATCCGCATCCTCCAGATCTGGGCCGAGGCCCGCGCCCGCTTCGGCGGCGAAGGCGATTTTCTGTTCGGCGAATGGTCGGCGGCCGACATCATGTTCGCGCCGGTGGTCACGCGGTTCGTCACCTACTCGATCCCGCTGCCGCGCTTTGCCCTGCCCTATTGCCAGGCGGTGATCAGCCACCCGCACATGCAGGAATGGATCGGCGGCGCGCAGGCCGAAGACTGGGTGATCGAGAAGTTCGAGGGGCCGGTCGAGGGTTAGATTCGATTCCGAACCAACCGCGGCTGAATGCTCCGTTCAGGACAGGTAGCCGCCACGGTGCTATTTCCGCTGCATGTACAGCAAGATATTCGCCTCCGCGGTCGTCGCCGCGACCCTGACTACCGCCGCCTGCGCGGCGTCGCCGCCCGCTCGGCATTGGGAAATCGGCCCGGTCATCCGGGGCAAAAATTATTCGCAGGGCATGCCGCGCAATCCGGAACCGGCGCACAATGGCTGGTCCTTTGATTTTCCCGCACCCGATGCCGCGGCGGGGCATGTCCATTATGTCACCTTCCGGCCGGGGCCGATCGCCGGCAAATCGCGCATCGTCGTGCGCTACCGGGTCGATGCCGCGCCGGACACGCGCTTCGTGCCGCAGGAGACGCCCGACGTCCCCGCAACCGTCTCGGTCTATTTCCAGCGGCGCGGCGACAATTGGAATGGACAAGGTAGTTTCCAATATTATCGCTGGTACGCGCCGTCCGCCACGGTTCGCCGGATCGCACCCGGCGAGCAGGAGGTCAGCATCCGGTTCGACGACCCGAACTGGACGTCGGTCAACGGACGCAAGCCGGCATCCGCGCCCGGAGCGATCGACGATGCGTTGGCCGATATCGATCGCATCGGCCTGGTATTCGGGTCGTCGGGACGGCGGGGACATGGCGTCTTCGCCACCGCTCCCGCCCGGTTCACCCTGCTGAGTTTCCAGATCCTTTAGCGCCGCTCACGGAAGCCGCGCTGTCGGATAGGGCGTGCCGTCCTTGTGGAAATAGCCATCGGGCGTGAACAGCATGTCGATGTCCGAATAGCCGCCGCCGGTGTCGTGCTTCTTGCCGCCGCCCAGCGCGACGAACACACAGTCGGCATCCGATTCGTTGATCAGGTGATGGCCGTTGGTGCTGCCCTTCGGCCACACCGCGATATCGCCGGGCCGCATCGGCCAGCGGCCCTCGTCCTCGACCAGCACCGCCTCGCCGGCGATCATCACCAGCATCTCGTCCTCGCCGGCGTGCCAGTGGCGCTGCGACGACCAGGCGCCGGGTTTGAGCACCACATGGCTGGCGGCGAAATCGTCGAGCCCGGTCACCGGGGCGAGGCGGCGGTACCAGCGCCCCTGCACGCGTTCGCTGTAGGGCGCCGGATAGCCGGTCGCGTTGGTCTGCGGGATGGCATCGAGATCGAGCTTGGGCATGGCAGTCCTCTGGCATTTGTTCTTCCTTTGTTTCGCATAATCGCGCCGCGATGCAAAGCCTCGACTTACGACCGGTGCAGGGCGTAAGGGAGCGGCATGACCCAAGGCATCGACCCCGTCCAACTGGCACAAGCCCTGATCGCCGCGCCCAGCGTCACCCCCGCCACCGGCGCGGTATTCGACGTACTCGAGGCGGCGCTGGTATCGCTCGGTTTCACCGTCGAACGCTTCATCGACGGCATCGAGCCCGACGGGCCGGTCGAGAATCTGCTCGCGGTGCGCGCCGGCAAGGGTCCGAAGCATTTCGGCTTTGCCGGGCATCTCGACGTCGTGCCGCCGGGCGTCGGCTGGACCGGCGACGCCTTCGTTCCCGAGGTCCGCGGCGACCTGCTCTACGGCCGCGGCGCGGTCGACATGAAGGGTTCGATCGCCGCCTTCGTGGCCGCTGCCGCCGCGACGCCGGTCGAAGCAGGCACGATCAGCCTGATCATCACCGGCGATGAGGAAGGCCCGGCAATCTTCGGCACCCGGGCGCTGATGGAGCATATGGAGGGGCGCGGCGTCCGCCCCGACATGATCGTCGTTGGCGAGCCGACCTCGGTCAACCGGCTCGGCGACATGGTGAAGATCGGGCGGCGCGGGTCGGTCAACATCTGGATCGACGTGCCCGGAACGCAGGGCCATGTCGCCTATCCTCACCTCGCCGACAATCCGATCCCCAAGCTGGTCAGGATCGCAGCAGCAATCGACGCGGTCGTACTCGACGAGGGCAACGACTGGTTCCAGCCGTCGAACATCGAATTCACCGATATCGAGGTCGGCAACGGCGCGACCAACGTCATTCCGGCGTCGGCGCGCGCGCGGCTGTCGATCCGCTTCAACGACCAGCACCGGGGCGCCGATCTGGTCGCGATGATCGAACGCATCGCGCATGCGGTCGAACCGAATGCGAAGGTCCTCGGCAAGATTTCAGGCGAGGCTTTCCTGACCCCGCCGGGCGACCTGTCGGCGCTGGTCGCCGAGGCTATCCATGCCGAGACCGACATACAGCCCGAATTTTCGACGACGGGCGGCACATCGGACGCGCGCTTCCTGTCGGCGCTGTGCCCGGTGGTCGAATTCGGGCTGACCAATGCGACGATGCACAAGCTCGACGAGGCGGTCGCCGTCGATGACCTCCACACGCTGACCGCCATCTATCGCGGCATATTGATGCGCGCTTTTCTTTAGTCCTGGCGCCTAATCTTCCCTGGCGCGCCGCAGGATCACATAAACCGCCCCCGCGCCGCCGTGGCTGATGTGCGCGGGGCGCAGCGCGACGATCGCGTCGGCATAAGGCGAATAAGCGAGCCAGTCGGGCAGCGAAGCGCGGATCGCGCCGCGCGGACGCGGATCGCCGTGCATCGTCGGCAAGCGGTCGGCGCCGGGGCGGAGGCGGCCCGCGACGACGAGCAGCACGCGCGCGCCGCGCAGCAGCGCGCGGCCGATCGCATCGTCGAGCAGCGCCTGCGCCGACGCGAGCGTGTGCCCGTGCAGGTCGATGCTCATGTCGGGGCGAACAAGCCCCTTGCGCAGCCGCCGGTCCCAATGGCCGTCGAGCGTTGCGGTCTGATGCGTACGGCGCGGCGGCGGCAGCTTCGGTGCCGGACGCGGCGCGGCGGCGGGAGTGACCGGGGTGCGGGGCGACACCTTCGGCGGGCGCACGGTCGGCGGCGCGGCGGGATCGAGTACCGGCGCGCGTTTGCGCAGCGGTTCGACCGTCGCGGCGACCTTTTTCCAGAGCGCGTTTTCTTCGGGAGCGAGCCGCCGTCCCATGGCGCGTCAGCGCGCGGGGATCAGCCGCGCGATGCTGGCGCGCGGCAACAGCAGCAGCGCCGAACCGCGCCCCGACATGCCGCCGGCAATCGCGCGCGCTTCGTCGCCCGCGCCCCAGAAGCTGTCGAAGCGGTTGGCGCCCTTGATCGCGCCGCCGGTATCCTGCGCGATCCACAGCCCATTGGGTTCGGCGCGGTCGAGCGACAGGAAGACCGGAGCGCCGAGCGGCACATATTTGGGATCGGCGGCGACGCTCGCCCGGCCGGTCACCGGAACCCCGAGCGCTCCGAGCGGTCCCGGGCCGGTGATCTCGCGGAAGAAGACCCAGCTCGGATTCTCGTTCATCACCGCCGCGCCGCGCACCGGATCGGCGCGCAGATAGGCAAGGATGCCCTGCATCGACGCCTGCCCGCTTTGCAGTTCGCCGCGGTCGAGCAGCAGCTTGCCGATCCCGACATAGTCGCGGCCGTTCTGGCTGTCGTAACCGATGCGCATCACGCCGCCGTCGGGGAGGCGCAGGCGGCCCGAACCCTGCACCTGCAGGAAGAAAAATTCGGCCGCGTCGGCCGCCCAGGCGATCTCGAGCCCGCGCCCTTCGAGCGCGCCGCGTTCGATCGTCGTGCGGTCGTAATAGGGGACGAAATTCGTACCCTCGACGCGGCCGCGGATCTTCTTCCCCTTGAGGTCGGCCGAAAACTGGCCGAGATCGACGTCGACCAGATCGTTCGGACGGCGATAGATCGGCACGTCGTATCCCGCGCGCTTCGTTCGCGATCCGGCGATTTCGGGTTCGTAATAGCCAGTGACGAAAGCAGCACCCGCGCCGACCTGCACGGTACCGAAATAGCGCGCGAAAAAGGCGCTCGCGTCATCGTCGGCCCAGCCCTTCGCCGCGTTGCAGCTTTCGGCCCAGTCGGCATTTTGCGTCAGCCCGCTGGCGTCGGCGCGGCGCTGCGCCGACGGACAGCTCAGCCGGAAGGCGGCGAGCGCGGCCTTCGCCTGCGCCGCCGACACACCGAGCTTGTCGAACGCCGGCCCGGCAATGACGCCGCTCGTCGCAGCGGTCGTCGCACCGACGGGGACCGGCGCCGCGGGGAGCGCGGGATTGGGCGTCGCCGGGATCGGCTTCGCCGCGACGACGCCGCTTTCGGACGGACGCGGTTGATAGGGGCGAACCGGGCCGGTCGGCGCTTGAGTCGATGTCGGAGTCGGCGCCGGTTTGCCGCTCGCAGGCGGCGGATTGGCGGCAACCGGGCCCGCCCCGGCATCGGGAACAATCGATGCACAGCCGGCGAGCAGCGGCAGCGCCAGCAAGGATGCGAATCCGAAAGCGCGCGCGCGTCGCGCCATCACCGCTACGGGCACCGGCTCAGGCTGCTTCGGCTTCGTCGAGCAGCCAGTTGGGGTCGCTGCTGCCGATCGTGCGGCGGAAAGTCCACAGATCGTCGGTCGCCGACGCATCGCTCATCGACCCGGCGATCATCCGGCCGTCGGCATCGCGGGTGATCGCGCTGATGTCGGCACGATAACGCACGGTGACCCGCGCTTCGTTGCGATGCAGGTCGACGGCAGTGATCTTGGCCGAATCGATCCCGATCAGGCGGTTGTCGAGCTTTTCGCCGCGTGCCTCGCGCGCCGCGATCGCTTCGGCGAACGCTTCGTAGCTGTCGTCGTCGCACAGGTCGCGCAGCGTGTCACGGTCGCCGCTCCAATAGGCTTCGAGGATCATGCGATAGGCCGATTCGGCGCCTTCCATGAAGCGGCCGGCGTCGAAATGGCGGTCGGCGGCGAGCAGCGCGCGCAGCCCGGTTTCGGCGGCAGGCTCATAGACGAGCCCCGAAGTATCGGCCGCGCCACCCTGCGTCGTCGCCGGCGCATCGCCGTCGTCGAGACGGACCGGAGCGGGCGCCGCACGGTCGTCGCGGCGCGGCAGCACGGGTTCCTGTTCGTGCCCCGTGCGCTTGCCGAGCACCGAATAAAGCCGCATGCCGAGAAAGGCGGCAATCATGGCGAGCAAGACGATCGAAAAAGCGGTCACGGGCAAATGTCCAATGCGGCGATAGAATAATCGGGCTTAACATAGGCGATGCGCGCCAATGTTTCAAATCTCCATGACTTGGCGCGCGCGACAGGTCAACGTCTGGCGCGCCCGACGGTTGCGGGCAAGCGCCCGGACTGCCCCGGACGGACGCCCATTGTGCTGGTCGCGCGGCGCTGCTAAGCGCCGCCGCAACTTTCCGGCGGCGGGGCCATCCGGCTGACGGTGCCGATCCTTCCTTCGATTTCCAGACGAAAGACTTGACCATGGCCGAAGAGACCAGCAGCGACCTCAATAACCCCGCCCTGCAGCCCAACGGCGAGGATACGAGCCCCGCGATCGGCCTGATTTCGCAATATGTGAAGGACATGTCGTTCGAAAACCCGAACGCGCCCGCCGTCTATCAGTGGCAGTCGGCACCGCAGCTCGACGTCCAGTTCAACATCAGCGCCGAAGGCGTCGGCGACAATCTGTACGAAGTCGCGCTGAAGGTCGATGTGACGTCGAAGGGCGACGAGGGCACGGCGTTCGTCGTCGATCTCAAATATGCCGGCCTGTTCGGCGTCCGCAACGTGCCCGACGACCAGCTCCAGCCCTTCTTCCTCGCCGAAGCGCCGCGCATCCTGTTTCCCTTCGCGCGCCGCGTGATCGCCGATGCGGTCCGCGACGGCGGTTTCCCGCCGTTGCTCCTCGAACCGATCGATTTCCACGGCCTGTTCATGCAGCAGGTTCAGGCGCAGGGCGAAGGTCAGGCCGACATCCCGGCGCCGGTCGGCGAAGCCTAAAGCGATCCTGCGGGGCGGGCGCGCGGCTTGACCAGCCTGGTCAAAAGCGTCGGGACGATCGGCGGGCTGACCTTGGTCAGCCGCATCTTCGGCTTTGCGCGCGACATGCTGCTCGCCCGCGTGCTGGGTGCCGGGCTGGCCGCCGACGCCTTCCAGCTCGCCTTCACCCTCCCCAACACCTTTCGCCGCCTGTTCGCCGAGGGCGCCTTCTCGGTCGCCTTCGTGCCGATGTACAGCCGCGCGCTGCACAAGGCCGAGAGCGAGGGCGGCGGCGAGGAGGCCGCGGCGAAATTCGCCGATGACGTCTTGTCGGTGTTCCTCTGGGTATTGCTCGCCTTTTCGGGGCTGATGATGATCGCGATGCCGGGCATCGTGTGGATCCTCGCGCGCGATTTCCAGGAGGTGCCGGGCAAGTTCGACCTCGCGGTGCTCCTGAGCCGCCTGACCTTTCCCTATCTGGCGCTGGTCAGCCTCGTCGCGATGCTGTCGGGCCTGCTCAACGCGCGGTCGCGCTTCGCACCGGGCGCCTTTGCGCCGGTGCTGCTCAACATCGTGCTGATCGGCGGCATATTGACCGGCGCGTGGCTGCGCGGGCCGGGGCATGACGACCGCATCGTCGCGATCGCGCTCGCCGTGTCGGTCAGCCTCGCCGGGGTGGCACAGCTCACCTATCTGATCTGGTCGGTGCGCCGCGCCGGGCTCCGCCTCCACTGGCGCCTGCCGCGCTTCACGCCCGAGGTGAAGAAGCTCGGCCTGCTGATCCTGCCCGCGACCTTCGGCGCCGGCATCTATCAGATCAGCCAGTTCGTCGACACCTTCTTCGCGACCAGCCTGCCGCAGGGATCGCTGACCCTGCTCAAGCTCGCCGACCGGCTGAACCAGATGCCGCTCGGCATCGTCGGCATCGCGCTCGGCACCGCGATCCTGCCGATGCTGTCGCGCCATATCCATTCGGGCGATGCCGCCGAGGCGCAGCGATTGCAGGGCAATGCGTTCGAGATGGCGACGCTGCTGACCCTGCCCGCCGCCGCGGCGCTCGCGATCTGCGCCCCCGCCTTCACCGCCGCCTTCTTCGTCGGTGGCAAGTTCACCGCCGCCGACGGCGCGATCATGGCGAACATCGTCGTCGCGCTGGTCGCCGGGCTGCCCGCCTATGTCATCGTCAAGATCCTCAACCCCGGCTTTTTCGCGCGCGAGGATATGCGCACGCCGGTGTGGACCGCGCTCGCCTCGCTGATCATCAACATCGCGATCAACCTCTATGTCGTCGAGCGGTACGGCATCGTCGGGCTCGCCGCGGCGACCGCGGTGTCGGCGAGCATCAACTGCCTCTTGCTCTACACCGTCCTCCACCGCCGCGGCTGGTTCCATTTCACCACGAAACTCGCGGGCAAGATTGCACGCCAGATCGTCGCCGTGGCCGCCATGTCGGCGCTGCTGTGGTGGATGATGCCGAGGCTCGCGCCTTATTATGGCGCCGGGGTGTTCGACCGCATCTGGTCGCTCGGGGCGCTCGTCGCCGCGGGCGGCGCGGCCTTTTTCGCCGCCGCCTTCCTCGTCGGCGCGCTTGACAAGGATCTCCTCGCCATGCTCACGCGGCGGCGCGCGAAAGTATCGGCGCCAGAACAGGAGTAGACCATGCGGATCGTATCGGGCATCCAGCCCACCGGAAATTTGCACCTTGGCAATTATCTGGGCGCGATCCGCAACTGGGTGCGGATGCAGGACGAGGTCGCGGAGGGCGGCGGCGACTGCCTGTTCTTCCTTGCCGACCTTCACGCGCTGTCGATGCCGCATGTCCCCGCCGACCTGACCGCGAACACCCGCGCGATGACTGCGGCGCTCGTCGCCTGCGGGATCGATCCCGATCGTTCGACGCTGTTCAACCAGGCACGCGTGCCGGCGCATGCCGAACTGCAATGGCTGCTCAACGGCACCGCGCGGCTCGGCTGGCTCAACCGGATGACGCAGTTCAAGGACAAGTCGGGCAAGAATCGCGAAAGCGCGTCGGCGGCGCTCTATACCTATCCCGTGCTGCAGGCAGCCGACGTGCTGCTCTATCAGGCGACGCATGTCCCGGTCGGCGAAGACCAGAAGCAGCATCTTGAGCTCGCGCGCGACATCGCACAGAAGTTCAACAACGATTACGCAAGCCCCGAGGCGCCGGTCTTCACCCTGCCCGAACCGATCATCCCGCCGGGCGCGGCGCGGATCATGAGCCTGCGCGACGGATCGGCGAAAATGTCGAAATCGGACCCGTCGGACATGAGCCGGATCAACCTGACCGACGACGCCGACACGATGATGCAGAAGGTGCGCAAAGCGAAGACCGACCCCGAGCCGCTGCCGTCCGAAGCGGCGGGGCTGGAGGGACGGCCCGAGGCGAAGAATCTCGTCGGCATTTATGCGACCTTCGCCGATGTTTCGGTCGATGCAGTGCTCGGCGATTTCGCGGGCAAGGGCTTCGGCGCGTTCAAACCCGCACTCGGCGAATTGCTGGTCGAAAAGCTAGGGCCGATCAACGCGCGCTTCGTCGCGCTCAAGGACGATCATGCGACGCTCGACGCGATATTGGAAAAGGGCGCCGGCAAGGCGCGCGCCCTTGCAAAACCGACGCTCGACGCCACTTATGGCATACTCGGCCTATGTCGCTGAAATGACAGCGGCGACGGAGAACCGGCCGGGAACGAAGTTGCGACGAAACGGGTTCAACCAAGGTTAAGTCGCATCGGCGTAGTCATGCTATATGAGTGCGATACATATGCGCATCGAATCACGGAGCATGAAGATGAGCAAGATGAACCTCCGGCGGCTAGGCCTTGCCGCCATGACGGGCGCGGCACTGGCGCTGGCCGGGTGCGCAACGCCGTTCAAAGCCGATGTGGCGCGTTTCCAGACGCAGCTTCCCGCCCCGCAGGGCCAGAGCTTCGCGATCGAATCGAGCGACCCCGCGTTGCAGGGCGGGATCGAATTCAATCAATATGCGAGCATCGTCGCCGGCGAACTGACGCGTTATGGCTATCGCCCGGCCGCGTCGGGCGAACGGCCCGATATGCTGGTGCGGATGGACTATGGCGTCGACAAGGGCCGCGAGCGGGTGGTCTCGAGCCCCGGCTTCGGCGGCCCCTGGGGCGGCTATTACGGCGGCGGCTTCTATCGCCCGGTGATCGTCCGCGGGCCGCGCGGCCGCCGCTATGTCTATGGCTGGAGCGACCCGTTCATGTGGGGCCCCGGCTGGGGCTATAACGACGTCAGCAGCTACACCGTCTATACCAGCGGCATGCAGTTGCAGATCAACCGCGCGTCGGACGGCTACCGCCTGTTCGAGGGCCGCGCCGAGGCGCAGTCGCGCGACAATAATCTGCAGCAGATCGTCCCGAACCTGATCGAGGCGATGTTCACCAACTTCCCCGGCAATTCGGGCGAACGGGTGCGCATCACGGTGGCACCGCCCGAAAAGGGCTGAGCCACCCGCAGAAAGCGAAAAGCCCGCCCTCCGACAGGAAGGCGGACTTTTTCATGCCCGGCGCCGACGTGTGGACAAGTCCGGGGATAAGTCCGGCAGAAGCCTGTGGATCAACTGTTGAGCGCGCGCCGGATTGCCGCGATCTCGGCGTCGAGTTCGCTGTCGCTGACGCGCAGCGCCTCGACCGTGCGCACCGCGTGGATCACGGTCGAATGGTCGCGGCCGCCGAAGCGCCGCCCGATTTCGGGATAGGAGCGCGGGGTCAGTTCCTTGGCGAGATACATCGCGACCTGACGCGGGCGCGCGATCGCGCGGACGCGGCGCTTCGACGCCATCTCGCTCTTGTCGAGCCGGTAATGCGCGCACACCGCGCGCTGGATCTCGTCGACCGTGATCCGCGGCCGTGCGCTCCGGACATTTTCGGCCAGCCGGTCCTCGGCCAGCGCGAGGTCGAGCCGCGCGCCGGTGAGCGCCGCATAGGCGAGCAGCTTGTTGAGCGCGCCTTCGAGCTCGCGGATGTTGCGGGTGAAATGCTTGACCAGATAGGCGACGACGTCGTCGGGCACCTCGACCATCGGCATCGCGGCGAGCCGCTGGCGGATGATCCGTTCGCGGAGGTCATCCTCGGGCGCCTCGATATCGGCGACCAGCCCGCCGGCCAGCCGCGACAGCAGCCGCGCCTCCACCCCGTCGAGCATCGTCGGCGGACGGTCGGCGGTGACGACGAGGCGCTTGCCCGCAGTCATCAGGTCGTCGATCGTGTGGAGCAATTCCTCCTGCGTCGAATTCTTGCCGATCACGAACTGCAGATCGTCGAGCAGCAGCAGGTCGGCGGCGCGCAGCCGCGCCTTGAACGCCATCATGTCGCCGCCGCGCATCGCGCCGACGAATTCGAGCATGAATTTTTCCGCCGACATCAGGATGATGTTCGCGGTCGGATGGATCAGCGCATAGGCCTGCGCGATCGCGTGGAGCAGGTGCGTCTTGCCCTGCCCGGTGCCGGAGCAAAGGTAGAGCGGGTTGAATTGCGGCGCTTCGGCCATCGCCATGCGGCGCGCGGCGTTGGCGGCGAGGATGTTCGAGCGCGCGACGACGAAGCGGTCGAACGACAGGCGCGGATCGAAGTTCAGCAGCGCCGGATTCGCCGCCGGCGCCTGCGGCGCTTCGAAAGCGGGCAGCGGCGGCTGGGCGAGAATCGCGGCGCGGTCGGCTGCGGCGGCCCCGCCGCGCACCGCGACGCTGCGCACCGCGGGCAGATGCTGCCGCCACGCGAGTTCGAGCCGGTCGCCGAAGCGTTCGTTGATCCAGTTCGCCGAAAAGCGGCTCGCCGTCTCGAGCGTCACCACCCCCGACAGGCTGCAATAATCGGCGAAGCGCACCGGCTTCAGCCAATGGTCGAAGGTACGCGCGCCAAGGTCGCGGCGCAGCCCTTCGGCGACGCGCGGCCAGAGCGTTGCGGCATCGCCGCTCATCGCCCTTGCTCCCGCGTCGATACCATGCCGATTCCCTTTTGTGTCACGCCGTACCGCCCCCGAATCCCCCGGTCATCAAACAGCGCGGGCGGCCGGCACATGCCGATTCGGCGCCTGCGGCAAGGCGCAAGCATCCTTTCCCGGGCAACGGGCCCGAAAAAATGCGAATCATGTCGATGTGGCGGCCACCGGCGAAGGCCGACGACACCCCTGTCTAGTCAGGGCGCCGCGAGTCGATCAAGGGTCGGCCGTGTAAAAATACTGAAATAAAAATCTTGACTCACCTGACCCCTCAGAAAATCGCCGAAGGGTCATTTAATCCTTTTATTTCAGTGCCTTATTTATGACAGTCGGAGCCCAAGGAAACGAATCGCCGTAAATCCGTCACTTACCGCGCTGCAACACTATTGCCATGACCGCGTCACAATCGCGCGCGCGCTGCGGACGCAAAAAAGACCCGCCGGACGATGCCGGCGGGTCCTTTG